>CBFGXV010000046.1:0-9640 GCA_965652755.1 uncultured Chryseosolibacter sp.
TTAAAAAAGAGGGATCAGCCATTGATCTTTGGCTGAAGGAGATCGCGCCGAGCGCCGCCTTGAGGAAATGGTTTTCTCATGACCCGAAAAAATGGCATTCTTTCTTTGCTAAATATCAAAATGAGCTGAAGGTAAAAGAAGCGGAATTGAAAAAGATCGAACAGCTGGAGAAGGAAAAAGGTGTTGTCACGCTGCTATATTCCGCCAGGAACGAAAACTATAACAATGCCATTGTACTCAGGGACGTCCTGAAGCCGCGGTGATCATCGAATGCAGCTCTCTTTTTTACCAAGTGTGTCCTTTCCAGCGCTGCTGTATCAATTTTTCGAAGTGATCACGGTACAAAAATTTACGAAAAATATCGAAAATGCTGTAACGAAATTCCATCCTTATGATCCAATAAGTCACTCCCCACTCATGTCATTGTTTTGCGTTCTACTTAAACACTTGATCCATGAGAAAACATACTGTTCTATTTCAAATTGCAATTGCTGTTTTGTCAGTTGTGATTTTTCTTCAATGCTCGACGCAGAAGAAAAAGCGAGCCCAGGAGGATGAGTCGGGTAACCCCAATACTTGGGACGCCAGCGTAACCGGGAATGCGAATGAAATGATGGAAAAGGGCAAGGCCGTTTTCCGGTTTGAAACTTTCGGTGACGAAGTCTTCTGGACTGACAAGCTGCAGTTGCACAAAGTAATCGCTGACAAAGGAGCAGGCGGTACCGGCGAAGGCTTGTCGCCGAAGAAAGCATTGGAGCTCGGTCTGAAAGTAGACCTGGATGTGCTGCCCAAAGTTTTGAAGATGCAGATCAGGGAGGGGAAATTGCTGAATGATGTGGATCTGACGCTCACACTACTGAAGCTGAATGCCGTAGTCGGTGTGGTTGGCAAGTTTGAAGACGGAGATCTTAAATCTATCGGACTCACCTGCGCTGTATGTCATTCGACCGTGGACGATCCAACCGGAATAGGAAAGCGCCTGGACGGATGGCCCAACCGCGATCTTGACGCAGGAGCCATTATCTCTCTCGCCCCGGATCTCTCTGTGCTTACAGAGGCGCTCGATGTCGATGTGGAAACCTTGAAAAAAGTGCTCACAAGCTGGGGACCCGGAAAATTCGACGCTGAGCTCGTCTTTGATGGCATCATGTTCAGACCGGATGGAAAGTCTGCTGCAACGCTGATACCGGAAGCGTATGGTCATGCAGGACACAACAATCACACATGGACGGGAGGAAGGGGAACTGTTACTTACTGGAATGCATATGTTGCCAATACCCAACTCATGGGACAGGGTATCTTTTTTGATAAGCGGTTGATGGACGAAGAGAAATATCCAGTTGGCGCAAAGCTGGGTCTGGCGAATAAACGAACAGCGGACGATAAGGTAAGTGATAAGCTCGCTGCGCTCCATTTCTATCAGCTGGCAATGCCTGCACCCAAGCCTCCGAAGGGAAGCTTTGATGAAGGCGCCGCCAGCAGGGGAGAACTCGTGTTCAACGGAAAGGCGAAATGCGCTACCTGCCACGTTCCTCCGCTGTTCACGGAGCCAGGATGGAACACGCACACACCGGAGGAAATTGGCATTGATGATTTCCAGGCCAATCGGTCTCCGGAACGGACTTATGTCACCCAGGGACTAAAGGGTCTTTGGGCGCATGCGAAAGGCGGGTTTTATCATGATGGCAGATTTGCGACGTTATTGGATGTGGTCAACCACTATGACAATTTCCAGAAACTCAACCTGACTGACTCAGAAAAAAGAGATCTGGTCGAATATTTAAAATCCATCTAGCAACCTCAGAAAAAATGAATATCCGGCCTCGCGCATTCCTTCCGCGGATGTGCGCGTGGCTGGATGTTTTACGTCTCAATCTGAACAGAATTCACAATGACGACGAAGCCGTATCGTTACCGGCGCGTTGACTCCTGCGATGTATCGGCAGAGTTTAACAGCACACAACGCTTCGGATGGAGCTAAAGAACAGTTCTCTGTGCTCCTGGAATTTAAAACGACCGCTCAGTTCGCTTGTAACCGCCATGCTATTTGTGTCTTCAATTCCGCGCGCTGCAATGCAGAAATGTCTTGCCTCAATGCTGACAGCAACATCTTCGTTTTGCAGGATTTTCTTCAACGATCCGGCGATTTCCTGTGTCAGGCGTTCCTGACTTTGTGGGCGTCGTGAAAGATATTTTACCAACCGGTTTATTTTGGAAAGACCTATCACTCTTTTCGCCGGGAAGTAGGCGACGTGCGCTCTACCTGTAAAAGGCATGAAATGGTGCTCACAATACGAAAAAACTTCTATGTCTTTTTCAATGAGCATTTCGTCGTATTTATAACTATTGTTGAACGTACTTATTTTTGGAAAGGACTCTTCTGAAAGGCCCTGAAAGAGTTCCTGCACATACATTTTAGCCACGCGCTGCGGCGTGTTTTCCAGGCTTTCACTGGTGAGGTCCAGTCCGAGTGTCTCCATGATCTCTTTGAAATGGTACGAGATTGCCTTTATCTTTTCATCTTCTGTAAGATTTAAATAACCCTTGGCGACAAGAAATGTATTGTGATCTTGAATGAACTTATCTTTATCTATAGCGGAGGCATTCATGTTAAAAGCTTACGTTGACCAGGTCCTGTTTTACTCCAAGCGTTGTAATGGCGCCCTGAAGTGATTCTGCGAACCCTGGCGGACCGCACAAATAAAAGGGTTGGTCGAGGTTAACAATGTGTTCTTTCAGGTAATGCGCATCAAGCCTGCCTGCGTTGGAGTTACCTTCTTCTGTGAGAATGTTGTAATAGCCACCTCCTACAAGAGTTCTTAGTTCACTTTCCAGGAAAATATCTTTCCTGGTTTTGTTTGAAAAGAACAAAGAACTGTTTCCTGTGTTCCCGTCAGCTTTCAATTGTCTGAGAAGGGCAATAAAGGGAGTGATTCCCGCTCCACCCGCAATGAATACACCGGGCCCCTTGTTCAGGAAAGAATCCCAGGGATCGCTGATTGAAACGGTGTCGCCAACGCGTTTGCGTGCAAGTGCGGCCGTAAGGCCATCCCTTTCCTTATATATCTTGATGGTCAGTTCCAGGTATGGTATTGTATTCAGGCTCGTGAAAGTGAAAGGTGACGGACCCTTTCTTTCGGGCTCCGTCATCATCAGTTCTATAGCCTGTCCAGGCTCAAACGAATATCCAATTGGTTTCTCGAGTCGAAACTGTATCACGTTGTGATTCAACGGTTCCATGTTTAATATCTTTACAGAATGGTTCATAACACTCATAATTACCGGGATTTGAAATGCAGTTGCTATTGGCGGCGTGCCAATCGTCTTGCCTCAGTTTGATTCAGTCCCGGATGATTTGTTACAAAAAACTTTGTTATCAACGTTTAAACCCAGACAGCAGCTGTATCCAGACTTCTCGGATCGAAAAACAAGGGAATTTTTGTAACCTGAAGCGTTGTTATCTATCTAATGGGTAAATCTACACGATGGAAGCATTGCGTTTACACAACTTTTCTTCATCCAGACTGGATGACGCCACGATAATAAAACGGATCATTGCTGGTGAAAAAGAGCTGTTTGAGATTATTTTGAGGCGTTATAATCAAACCCTTTACAGGGTTATCCGCGGTTATCTACATGATTCAGTCACGGTTCAGGATGCCATGCAAAACACATATCTGAAGGCGTACGATAAATTGTTTCAGTTTCGCGGCCATTCAGCCTTTTCAACATGGCTGATCAGAATTGGGATCAATGAGGCGTTGCTGCAGCTGAGAGGCATCCGGAAAGAACAAGCTTTTTATTTCGATCAGGATAGTGATGTCGAAAAAATTGAACAAATTCCCGACAGACAAATGAATCCCGAGATGCTTATCGTTAACCAGGAAGGAGACCGTTTAGTCGAAAGGGCGATTGACCGCCTGCCAGAGAAGTATCGCATGGTCTATATCTTAAAGGAAGTAGAGGGTTTGTCCAACGGTGTTATTGCGGAATGTCTCGGGATTTCGGACGACAATGTAAAAGTCCGGATCCACAGGGCACACAAGCTGCTCAAGGATGAATTGTTCCACCTTACGAGCGACGTCAAAGTACTGGAGTTTGGAAATTCCCGTTGTGATGCTGTTGTCGATTTTGTTATGATGCGCATCATCTGAACAACGGGACGAGCCTGATCGAAAAGAGAAGGCGAATGAAACTTTGAGCTCGACACTGGATATCACAAATGACAATGACTATTATTCTCACTTCAACGATAACCTGCCCTTTCTGTGGATATCAGAAGGAGGAAGATATGCCTACCAATGCATGTCAGATTTTTTATGAGTGTGAGAAGTGTCACACCACGCTGAAACCAAGGCCTGGAGACTGTTGTGTCTTCTGCTCGTACGGCACCGTGCAATGCCCGCCAATGCAGACCGATAAAGCATGCTGCTAACTCACAACCTCAAGCCAGGAAGCAAACCTCCATCATCTTTCATTGCCATCCCTTTATCCCCTACACCCTTATCCCCCTTATCTCCCTTATCTCCTTTCTCCCCCTTTCTCCCCTTATCCCCCCGGCTCATGCATCATGAGCGCTTCTATTATTTTTCTGCGTTCCTCTCTTGAAGAATTGTTCTGGAACCAGAAGTGATCCTTGTCCGGTGACTTGTTCCAGATGATGAAGTGCTTCTTTGCCGTCACGCTGCCCGTGGAATCTATCCTGAACAATGGGTCGTTATGCCTCGCTGCAATATAGACTCCCATCTGGTCCCAGCTTGGACGGAACTCCCATCCCGGATGCGCCTTTTCATAAAGCGAGTAGGCAACATGAATCGGATTTTTGATCGTTGTGTTCACAAGCATTTCCCTTCCAGTGAATACACTGTCGCCTAATTGATTTGGGACAAGCCAGTGTTCGGTTGGCCAGTTATTGATCACGTATTCTGTCTTATCCGGACTGATCCTGAAATTGTAGCTCGATCCTTCGGGAAGTTTTCCTCCCGCCATGATGAACCTTTTGATCTTCTTTTTGATCAGTTCCATGCCTGAGAGTGGACTGTATTCATCAGGCTCTGACCTCATAAGGTGATAAAGGTTTGTCAGCGGTCCCACCGTAAGGACGACTACGCTCTGGTCGGGCTCAGTTGCCAGTAGCTTGCGGTATAATGGCAACGCGTTAGGAGTGTTGTCTGCATGTTGAAGATCATTGGGAAACTGACGGGCAAGCGCCTTGTTATATACATCCATGTTTCGCGCTCCGGCAGAATCAAAGGAGTTTTTTAGCGTCCCAATGGGAATATCAGGCCGGTTGAAGTATGTATTGATCGCATCCAACGCGGGAGCGCCGTAGTCTATAGGCATCGACACCATCATTCCGAGGATCTCCAGTTCGCCCTTGTCTGCAAGTGCGTGAAGAACAGCCATTGCCCCTACGTCGTCACAGTCTTCAGCTATGTCGGTGTCAAAAATAAGTTTTACTTTATTCAAGCTATGAGCCGGATACCTTGGCTTAGCAATATGCAACGGGTCCTGATTGTCTAATTGTCCATGCTCTGCATGCGTTACGTCAGTGTATGAACGGCCGGTGACCAACAAAAAAGATATGATCATGAATGCGGGGAACATGATTGCTTTACCCGTCGTCGTGAACTGTTGCTTGCGAATACCTGACATACTTTTGATTTAAGTTACAATGCTGCCTGCCCCGAAGCTGCTGGTGCGCCGTGTGTACACGTTGTATCATATCACGAGGTTAAACCTTTGCGATCGGGATAGGTCTGCAAAATACCAAATAGTTACGATCCTCCCCGTTGGCTTTTTTACCCGAGGGCGCTGCTGGCGCACCCGGTGTGCATAGTGACCTTATACTTGTATAAAATCATCTACGCCGGCCTGGCGGATATCAGATATCACGTGTTCTTTTAAGAGGCACAAAAATTTTATCGGGTAAAGTATTCGCAATTTATTACCGGCGACTTTGCAGACAAGTGATCCTGCGCGCGGCGACAGTCACTGTCGACTGGTGAAAACTCAGTGAGATTGCTGCTGCGATTTGACCGCGCCAACAGATCATAATCATTTTTGTTTTGGACCGTGCTGCAATGGTAATCCGGCGACGTGCTGTCTGAAACATTTGATGAAACTTGTAACCTTCTGTTTAATTGACACTCTAATAGAAAAACGAAAGCTTATGGCAACTTCAACGACAAATTACTTCACTGAAGGACACGCTGCTGCAACTCATGTTGATCGTGTTGTTTCGCTGCTAAAATGGACGTACGGCCTTGTTCCGATAATTGCTGGTGCGGATAAATTCACACACATCCTTACTGACTGGGATAAATATCTCGCCCCGGTTGTCGCCGATATCATACCGATGCAACCTCATACCTTCATGCTGATTGTAGGCGTCATAGAGATCATTGCCGGGATTCTTGTGCTCACCAAACCAAAGCTCGGCAGTCTTATTGTAGGATTATGGCTCGTGGGAATTGTAATAAATTTGCTGCTGACTGGACAATATTTTGATGTAGCCGTCAGGGACGCGGTCATGGCAATAGGTGCTTTCTCGCTTTATACGCTGCTTGGCGATCGCACACATGTCCCCCATACTTAAAAATGATTTGACATAATTCTTACAATAACAATTTTGGCCGGGTAAATCAGAATACGGGTTCCGGAATGCTTCCTTCATGGGGATGATGGAAACATATGAAAGAAGCTATTCTCACAGACTATGCGCTCATTGGCAACTCGAGAGCAGCTGCGCTCGTCTCCAGATTTGGTTCTGTGGACTGGTGTTGTCTCCCGGAATTCCATTCGCCGTGTATCTTCGCGGGATTGCTGGACAAAGAGAAAGGGGGATACTTCTCACTGTCTCCCGCCGGGAAATACGACTCAGCACAGAATTATATTCCGGACACCAATGTATTAGAGACAACGTTTACGACTGCCGAAGGCCAGGTGCGTTTGCTGGATGCATTTACGGCAATGACTGAAGAGCAGAAGGCCGCTTCGCTTTTTCCGGATCATGAGATCCTCCGCGTGCTGGAGGGAATCTCCGGCAATGTTGCAATGAAGCTCGAATACGTTCCCCGTTTGTATTATGGCAGAACCCTTCCGGCGTTGAAAGACCATAAAAAACTTGGAATCTGTTTTTCCTGGAAAGAACATACGTATGTGCTTAACAGCACGCTGGGTCCTGAGGAGGTCAGCGTGGTGCGTGACAACGGTATCGCTGAAGCCGCGTTTACGGTCAGTGCAGGTCAGCGACTTTGTTTTTCCTTCAGTTATTCCAATCAAAGTCCTGCAGTAATTCCGGAACTAAGTGTAAGCGGTCTTCAGCGGCTCCATCAGACGATTCATTTTTGGGAAGACTGGATTAGCAAGTGTACTTATGCCGGAAATTATCGGGAGCAGGTACGACGCAGCGCACTCATATTGAAACTATTGGAACACGCACCGTCGGGCGCCATCATCGCCGCACCGACCACTTCCTTACCCGAGGAGACAGGAGGCGTTCGGAACTGGGACTACCGCTATTGCTGGCTGCGCGATGCATCGTTTACCGTACGGGCGTTGACTAGACTGGGGTTCGAAGATGAGGTTCATGCCTACATGAACTGGATACTCCACGCCACGCGCCTCACTCGTCCGAAACTACAGGTTGTTTATTCGGTGTTTGGTGAGGCGCGTTTAAAGGAAAGCACACTTGATTGGCTTTCCGGGTATAAAAGTTCCACGCCCGTGCGCATTGGCAACGGAGCTGATAACCAATTTCAACTGGACATTTACGGAGAAGTTCTCGATGCGATATACACTTATGCTCCACTCGTAAAAAAAATTGACAGGGATACTAAAGCATTCATCATTGGTCTTGGCAATGTTATCTGCTCGTCGTGGCGCGAGCCTGATAACGGAATATGGGAGATACGTTCTTCATCCACGCATCACACCCATTCAAAGGTAATGGCATGGACAGGCCTTGACCGCCTGATAAAGCTTTGCGAAAGATTTGGCTGGGCGGATGCGCCCGTGAGGAAGTTCCGGAAGACAGCCGCGCAGATATATGACGAGGTTGAGAATTCCGGATATAACGCAACGCTGGGATCGTACACGCGCGAGCTCAATGGTAAAGACGTAGACGGCAGCCTGCTTGTACTTCCCCTGGTTGAATATTGCGATGCCAGCTCGACCAGGATGCGCTCGACTTTGAAGCGGATCTGTGATGATTTATTAAAAAATAATCTATTATACCGTTACCGCAACGTAGACGACGGGCTCCCCGGAGAAGAAGGATCGTTTTGCGCCTGTAATTTCTGGCTGGCGGAAAATCTCGTTAAGAGCGGAGAACTCCGACGCGGAGTTGAAATATTTGAAACGATGATACAGCATGCAAGCCCTGCGGGACTTTTTGCCGAGGAGATAGATCCTGACACATTTGAGTTGCTCGGCAATTATCCACAGGGTTTTTCGCATATTGGTTTGATCAATGCTGCACTGACGATTGATAACGCACTTCGGAAAGGAGGCTCGAAACCATGAACACCGACAACATTGTTTTATGGGGATTTGCCGCTACCATGATCCTTACCACGATCATGACTGTGGCCAAACACCTTGGGCTCACGCGTATGGATCTGCCATTCATTCTTGGTACGTTGTTCACAGGTGACAGGAACAAGGCGCCCTGGGTTGGTTTCCTGGCGCACGTGTCGATGGGGTGGTTGTTTGCTTTTATTTATGGCGCAGCCTTCGAAACCTCTGGGTTTCCGACATGGTGGTTTGGAACAACGGTCGGACTAGTGCACGCAGCCGCCGTGCTGACAGTCGGCCTGCAGGTGATGAACTCCGTTCATCCAAGAATGGCCCGGCCGTTTCAGGGACCGACGCCAACCCGGCAGCTGGAGCCGCCTGGTTTCCTTGCACTCAATTATGGGAAAGGCACGCCGATCGTTACTTTCGCCGCGCACATGATATACGGGGGCGTTCTGGGAATGTTCTATTCCTAGAGATGTGAGATGAGATGACGTTTCGGCACGATTGTCCATACCCAGACGGTCTGCTGCATTGAACGATTAACCGTGATCCTGACGGCTTTCTTTCTGCTCCGGTTTGCGGAATATGACCGAGGCCAGCATCGCAATGGTCAGGATAAAGACAATTACTATCAGTGATATCTCGACCGGGATCTTATAGATATCAGTCAAGCACATCTTGATCCCGACAAATACCAGGACTGCCGCCAGACCATATTTCAGATACTGAAAATATTTTTCGATTCCCGCAAGGGCGAAATACAAGGACCGCAGTCCCAGGATAGCAAAAACATTCGATGTGTAAACGATGAACGAGTCGTCGGAAATAGCTAGAATCGCAGGGATCGAATCAACTGCGAAGATCAGGTCAGTGCCTTCTATAAGCACCACCACGAGAAACAGCGGTGTTGCCCAGAGCTTGCCCGAACGCCTGATAAAAAACTTGTCTTCCTCGAACTTCTCCGTCACCGGAAAGATCCTCCGCGCCAGCTTCATCAACGGATTTTGTTCTGGATGCAGATTCTGATCCCCTGATGAAACCATGCGTATGCCTGTGAACACTAAAAATACTCCGAAAACGTAGATCAACCAATGAAACTTATGGATTAGCTCGATTCCAG
>CBFGXV010000047.1:0-9441 GCA_965652755.1 uncultured Chryseosolibacter sp.
ATAGCAAGGAACTTTCCCCATTTGCCTGTTTCGTTGAGATAACCGGATGCAAGAGGAGAAACAGTTAACTGGCCGTTGTTAAAAGATCCGGCGTCAATGATGTTTTCGTTTTCCATAGGTTTCGTTTTTTTAGTGGGTATTAATCGGTTTGGTTATGTTAGTAGTTAGCTATCTGACGTCGATCATTTCAGGTGTGGCGCGATCGCTTTTTGCCAGATTGCATATCCTGCTTCGTTCATGTGAAGCATGTCCTTCAAAAACAATTCCTTTCTTGGCGCGCCGTTCTTATCGAGCATATCATCCCAGATGTCTACATACGCCGCGCGTTTCTTGCTTTGAAGGAAATCCCTGATCGCATCGTTCGCAGCCTCAATCTCGGTCATGAGACGCTGTCGGCT
The DNA here is from genome assembly GCA_965652755.1 of uncultured Chryseosolibacter sp. Taxonomy (GTDB): domain Bacteria; phylum Bacteroidota; class Bacteroidia; order Cytophagales; family Cyclobacteriaceae; genus Chryseosolibacter. The sequence continues at coordinate 399 of CBFGXV010000047.1, forward strand.
CGGACTCGGTTTCATCGAGACGAAAACGATCTCTGTGCGCGGCAGTTCTTTCCGCAGCAGATTGAACAGCGTGACAAATCTGTCTGTTACGGTCTTACTGGTTACCGTGTCGCTGGTGAAATCATTTTCGCCGCAGTAGATCACAACCTGTTTTGGTTTATAGGGGATTACTATTTCATCGGCGTAGTCGATGACGTGAGGCACGCTGGAGCCACCGAAACCCCGGTTGATCACAACGTGCTGGGGAAAGGCGTTTTGCAGGTCTTTCCACATTCTGAAGGAGGAGCTGCCGACAAATACAATCGCATTTTGTGGGGGGGCCTTCACACTGTCTGCGCTTTTGAAGGCTTTGATCTCTTTCCAGAAGGGACGATCCTGTGCGAAAAGGACAAGACTACAGCATACAAACAGGACGGTTAGAACTCTTTTCATAGGTGGTGAAAGATATGAATTTATTGAATAAACTCTGGTTAACTTTTGCTGTTATTAGCTCCTGAATTTTGAGTTGAATGGTTATTGAAGGTTGGAAGTTTGTGTCATCGAATGCAGTATCATACCGTCTGAATGCAGGTCTAATAGCCTCTGGTACGTTTAAACTGAGGTTCAATACCGTTTAGGTCAATTGCATTTACCCTGCATTTGAACCTGCAATCAGACCTGGCATTCAACAGACATGGATAGCATCAACATTTCAAATGACAATGATGTTTTGGAAGCGATCTTGATCAGGCATGCTCTATTTCCCTGGCAACTCTGTTAGCCGACCGGGTTGCCGCTTCCATCCCCCAGTTAAGATTATCGGCATATGCTCCGGCAAAATGGATCCTTCCGTGGGGCGTCATCACATGGGGCCAGAATTTCGAAAGCTCTCCCATGGGGAAGTCCAACCGTTCACAGGTATATGCAAACTGTTCTTTTGTCCAGTCTTTTACCAGGGCCTGCTCGATGGTATCCTTTCCGGGGTATACCTGGCGGAAGCCGGCCAATGCCCGCAGCGCTGAGACGCCGCCCGGTCCCGAGCCCATCAACGCAACACGGTGGGTGTCGACCTCGTTAGCGACCTGCCAGATTGATCCGATGTCCGGGTGATCCAGTTCCATGTTGATACTGAGCTTATCCTTTTCCCAGAACTTCGATCGCGCCTGAAATACGAATCTGGAATAAGAATCATAGACCACATGATCGATGACATATTGTTTTTCCGGCGGCAATGCAGGAGTAAGCGGAATACTCCGGAATGCGGGAAGCGGGATGCAGTTCGCAAGAAAATCAGCTGTCAGTTCCCTCGGCTCCCCGAACTCCTTGTATGTAACGGTAACGCCCGACGCACCATGTCTGATCGCTGTAATAGGACAGCTCAGTTTCACGCGGTCACCCAACCGTTTTGCGAAGGCATTTGGCAATTCCTGGTTGCCTCCCTTCAAGCGAAAAACATCCAGTGGAAAGTGTGGCACTCCTCGCAGCTTGAGGATGGCAGTACGCCAGAGTTCAAACAGCGCCGATGTATGACCGCCACCCAGCCGTTGGAGTGCGGCGGCTGATGCTCCCTCCTTCCTGTAGATGTCCGCAACGGGCATCTTATCCCATGCATCATACCCGACGCCGAAAGGCTGATATTCATCCTTGAACTTTGAAAGATAAGGTTCAACAAACAGCGCCTGAAACTCACCCCACGGATTCTCTGACAGGAACCTGACCTCGCGGTCATTGTATCCAAAGCCTTTGAGCACGGTCGAGTCCCTCAGCATTTCCTCTGAATAGAACTTGCCGTCGATACGTCTCAGCAGGTTTTTTCGCCTTGGATAAGGCAGCACCTCGAGCCCGAATTCCCTGGTGTATTCCCAGTAGCGTTCGTATCCGGGCCTGGTGATGTGCTCAGCGCCGTAATCCGCATATAGACCGTCTGAGAGACCCTCGCGCGCCGTCAACACATGTCCTCCATGGCGCCCGGATGCCTCCAGCACTACCACGTCGAAACCTCTTCGCATCAGCTCATATCCACAACAGAGTCCTGCAATCCCCGCTCCGGCAACGACAACGCTTTTATTTTTCTGTACGACTGGCGTTCCAACAACTTCCCTGTTACGATCGCGGGCGAATGCAGCGGGAAAGATCACAGATCCAACGCCAGCGCTGACGCCGGTCTTTATAAAGTCCCTTCGTTTGAAAGTTGTCATGTGGTTAAGATTAAAAATGGTTTGGGGGAAGAATATTGCGGGAGTGCAGCCGATGAAAAGGAGTGCAATGGAAAGCTTTTCATAATGATGGACACGCCTTGGCCTTCGTCCTAAAATACGAATATTAACCGCAGTCCTTTACCCGCGACGATAAATATTTATAACATATCATCGCGGGGGATTGCAGTATTTGAAAGGTTTCATGGCCCTGCTGAAAGATGAAAGCATGCAACAACAGTTTATCGAACGGATCAGCCGGCCGGCACTAATAAATAAAATGTGAGCGTGTCTGCAGTTCGGCGCGAATGATCTTTTGCAACGCTTCTGACTTTTCGTCGAGGCGTTTGAGCAGAACCAACTGGTTGCCTGCACGCACAAAGTTGTGATCCGGGTAACGGGCGCCATAATAGACGTCGCGGTTGATGTGATCTGCCAGGAATCTGATGGCTTGCATGTAGATGAGGAAGGACCCTGAATAAAGGATGAGTTCCTGTTCATCCTGTGTCAGTTCGTCACCCATGCTGCTCAGGTAACCGTTAACGATGGCTTTGAAGAAATCTTCGCGAACCTCGATCTTGTCGAAGTCCTTTTCTTCCTCATTAGCCGGGGACAGATAAGTGCGCATCATATCGCCGAGGTCACTGATAAAGTAACCGGGCATAACGGTATCCAGATCAATTACGCAGAGGCCCTTTCCCTTGTCGTCAAACAGAACGTTACTGATCTTGGTATCGTGATGTGTGACCCTTTGCTTCACGGCGTTGTTCTTCCCGATCTTTTCAAAGGCGTCCACTACATTGGCGTATTTCCTTATTTCGGCAATCAGGCCGGAAGATTGTTTAATACGTTCACGGTCGCCGGTGCCCAACGCGGTTTCGAACTGCCTGTATCTCAGCGTAAGGTTGTGAAAGTCGGAAATGGTGATGTGAAGCAATCCAGCATCAAAGCCGGAAAGCAGTCGCGTGAATTTGCCGAACTGCAGCGCAGCCTCGAACGCCTGGTCAGGACTTGTCACTGCGTTTATGGTATGTGAACCTTTGATGTAGGGAAATACTCTAAAGTATCCCTTCGATTCATCATAGAGGATATCCTCACCATCAAGATTGGCGACGGGTGAGACAAACAGGTAAGAGGGCGAGTGCTCCTTGAGAAACCGGTCGATCATACGTATGTTGGCCGCAACCTCAAATGGTTTCTTAAACACCTGGTGGTTGATGCGTTGAACGATATATGCCTCATCTCCGCTTGAGACCTTCCAGGTGTTGTTTATCAGCCCGCTTGTCAATGATTCAACCTTGCTCTTCCGGGGGTCAATGCCGTAGGCTTGAAGGATTTCATCTATCATGTCGTGTATTCTCCATAAAACCCTGAATATAGTCTAATTGTAGTCATTTTGAATATAAGCTGCAGGAAAAATGATGCTTCCCTAAGGGCTGCCTCCTGAAATTGACGCAGCGCGCCACTTTATGGATCGATGTGATTTACATTGGTGGCGGATGATTGAAGATAAGCGAACAGGTCGCGTGTCTGTTGCTCTGAAAGATTGTCCAGCAGGTTGTCTGGCATGATGGAGGGCTGGGCTTCCATGTCCTTCACCTCTGATTCTGCAAGCGTCATCGATTCACCGGACACGAGTTTCACTTTTATTGTTGTCCCCTGCCGGCCCGAGATATTCCCTGAGAGAATCCTGCCGTCAACTGTTGTGATGCGGTAAGTGACATAACCTTCACGCACATACGCTCCGGGATCAACGATATTCGTCAGCAGCTCGGCGATGTTGCGTCGGTCGTAACCTGTAAGATCTGGTCCAAGGTTGCCACCCTGATCGTGCAGGCGATGACATGGGCCGCAGGAATTCATATAGATCTTTTTCCCTTCAGAGACCGCTCCTGTTCCTGTTTGAAGGATACGCGTGATGTCCGTGATCCTGCGGTTTTTTTCGGTGGAGCTGGCAAACCTGACATCCGGCCAGATGCGTGTAGCCATCTCGGTAACCGCGTTATCATTTAGCAGTTTGAGCTGGCGCACCATGTGGTCAGGCACATCTCCCCTGCTGATGGTGTGTGCGATAAAATCCTCGCCGGGTAACTTCTCCCGTCCGATGGCGTTCACAAGTTGGCGGGCCCAGGCAGGCCGGCTTGTGAACAATGAAAGCGCAGCCAGCCTTACGCCGGGATCTGATCGCAACCTGTCAGGATACGCTTTCACAATGCGCTGACCAATTTCATCCTGATCGTAGCGCTGCAATGCCTGAAGTGCGGCCTGTTTCAATGCAGGTGATGATTGACCATTCTCGACCACTCGCAGCAGTACCGGGACGCACTCGGGCTCGCTGATCTCCCCGAATACACGTACATACGCGAGCTTTTCCGACAAAGGTGCCGCGCGGTCCGCAATAATTGCCAATGCCCTGGCAACGGCGCTCTTGTTCCCCTGTCTCAGCGAAATAGCGAGTGAATTTTCATTTAGTTCTTTGGAGTATGGCTCAAGCGCCTGTTTTAGTACCACGGGCAGGCTGGCTTCTGTGCCGCGCAATCCTTCCTGCAATCCGTTCACCAATATCCGTACGTCGTCAACGGCCGGAGCCTGTTGTATCAACGTCGCACAGGAAGCAAAGCCTGCCGAATCACCCTGCATCGCGTACCGTTGCATCAGGCGCTCAAGCAATTGCCGGCGAACTGTGGTTGCCTTCCAGAGCCCTGGATCTTTGAACAATCCGAGCACATGGTCATTGTGTTTATCCACCTGGGATTCAAGTGCCCACCATAGTTGCAAAGGAATGTCCGGATCGGACGAATCGTCGTGGTGCTTTAACAGATTGCCAATGACGGATACGGACACGTTACCAGGAAACTTTTTCGCCGAAGCCGCCAGTTGACTTCGCACTTCGGGATGGTCTTCGGAAGCTGCGACTTCTGCAAGCTCATCCGCGAGCGCGCGGGCAATATCGCCTTGCTCGCCGCATAGTCTCACAGACCACAATCTGATAAAAGGGTCTTTGTGTTGAAGTCCTGTCTTTGCAATAACGGCATTGAAGCCGCCACTGAGATGAATCGCCCACAATGCTTCCAGGCTGCGCTGCGCATCGTCGGAACTCTCGAATACTTTCGTTAATTCCGGGATCAGCGATCTGTCCTTTCTGTCGCCAATAATTCTGAGGGCCTGTTGTCTGAACCACCGGTTTTCATGCGATAGTGTGGCGATGAGTTCTTCTCCGGAAATATCACTCAGGTTGAATTTCTTTGACGGCTTGTCAAGTTTGCTGCCAATTCTGTAGATCCTTCCGTTGCTTTTGCTCCAGGTATCCCGCGGGTCCACGTGCGAGAGACGACTGTCATACCAGTCAGCAATGTATACACCTCCGTCCGGGCCGATGGTGATGTCAACGGGCCGGAACCATTTGTCAGGAGTTTCGACAATCCGGTTCTCGTCTACGATCCTGAAAGTTGAGCCATTGCGTTCGAACGCGCTGAGTTGGACAAAGCTTTGAAGCGGATTGATTGCGATCATTTTCCCCTTGTAACGGTCCGGCAGACTCCCTCCTTCATATTTGACGAAGGCGTGCGTAAAGCGCACTTTCTCTCCATTCAATTCCATGTTGGAAAGGAAGCCAAAAGCATAAGGATTGGTGAGGGCACCATGTTTCCCGAAGTTCCGTACGTAATACGCGCCTTGTTTGTAATACTGTCCTCTCGAAGTGCCGTTGTCACCGGAGTAGAGTCGTCCTTTTTCGTCGACCTCGACATCGAAAGTATTTCCCCCACCCTCGGCAAACACTTCAAATACTTTACTTTCGGGATGATATCGCCAGATCGCCTGTCCTTCAAACCTGACATTCTTTGAAACGGAGGAACTTATGTTTGCTGTACATGTACTGCCCTGCGCGCCGTACAGCCATCCGTCGGGACCCCACCGGAGGTTATTTGCAACGGCATGGGTATCCTCAATTCCAAACCCCTCCAGATGCACGACCGGCCCTGCGTCCGGAATTCCGTCATCATCCGCGTCGGCGTACGCCAGCAGATAGGGAGGATTCAGCACCCAGATATTTCCGCGGCCGAGAGCAACACTGGTCGCAATGTTTAATCCTGTAATAGCATCGGTTGATTTTTCAAAGACGCCGTCGCCATCGGTGTCCTCAAAGAATGTGATCTTGTCCGCTCCCCTGGGACCTTTTCCCGGCGGTGGCGGTATTTTGTCAAAAGTGGCCCGGATGTGTTGATCCATTGAAGTCACCTTTAGATCTTTCGGATACGGGTATTGATTGTACTGGACTACCCATAAACGGCCGCGGTGATCAAAATCAATAAATACAGGTTGTGTTACCTCGGGTTCCGAAAGGATGAGGTCCAGCCTGATATCGTCCGGGTACTTAAAGTCGACGAGGGACTTTTGCGGCGAAGTAGGTTGTGAGCTATCGGACAAGGCGCCGCGGCCATCAAATGTTTTCATGAAGGCAAGCACATCTTCGTTGGCGGCGATGTCTTCGAGCGCGCGCGCCTCTTCCGGCTTCTGGCTGCAGCCCAGATGAAGGCCCATCCAGAGGATAGAGGTGGAAAGCAAAATCCTGTACAGACTAATGTTTTTCATTGATAGACCAAATATACCTGACCGGAAGTTCATAGTTCCTGATAAGATTTCAATATATCAAATAACCGAAAGCCGGTGGTGAGAAAATTGTCAGACGGAAAAAACGGCGGCAGGTATGGTTGAGATCAGCGCAGGATGGAGACAATGCCTTTCATGAAAAGTTTGCGGTATGAAAGATCGATTTCAATCGTATAGTAGTAGACATCGGGTGGCAGCGGGGAGCCCCGGAAATGCCCGTCCCATTCCTGCTCAAGTGTTTCACCTTCGAAAACAACGACGCCTTTCTTGTCGTATACCCGCACGGAGCTATTCAGCTGCCCGACGTTCCTTATCGGAATGATTTTCCATGTGTCATTGGCATTGTCATGATTGGGAGTGAATGCTGTAGGAATGTCGAGCGGTACGTCGGTCTCGAAAACCAGCAGGCGCTCAGTTACAGGACCCGTTCCTTTTCCGTCGTTCAATTGGATGCGCACTTTCCTCGAAGCCATCACAACCAGGGTATCGAACTCGTTTTCATAGGTGTACCTTATCGACGTGATGATTTCGTTGTATACGTTCAGCGAAGCGCGGCCAAGAATAAGCAGCGTTCCGGTTTGTGCATCAAAAATACTCTGAAGGCTGTCTGAAGGATCGTGGGTGAGCATGTCGACGCCTGGTGAATAACCTTCCTTGTCAAAGGCAATTTCCGCGAAAACCAGGTGATCGTCATCGACGTCCTCTACTGCGGCGCCCTCGAACAGCGCCCACGGTCCATCATGCGTTACAACAACAGGGTCGGTGGCGGCATTCAGCAACACGGGAAGATCATTGACCGGAGTTACTACGATCAGCAGGGCGAAGGGCTTGCTACTGAATGATCCTTTAGAGATCGTCACCGGTACCGTGAGATTGCCTGAGAAATTCCTGTGAGGTTCGATTGTGCTCTGCTTCACACTGTAATTCTCTCCGTTGAGGATACTCAATGTAAAGCCCGCAGGATATGTGTGAGACGGGTCGTTAACGATCAGGTCCTGGAGTTGAACTAACACAGAGGAATCTTCAGCAATTTCCATGCTTTTCTGTCCGAGAATTTCCAGTTGGTCCGCTGCGACCACCTGGATCTTCATGTGAAATATGTCGCTGGAGACTTTGCCGTCATTTACCGAAACGCCGACGCTGAATGTTCCGAGAAATCCTGGCGCGGGTGTAACGGTTTTTCCGCTTACAGTGTAGCCGGCGCCTTCCATGACAACGAGCGCAAAGTCATCGGGATATTTGTTATCAGCGTCCTCAACGGTGAGATGCGAAAGCTTTATCGCCAGATTCTGCCCGGCCGGGATCTTAAGACCTGCCTGTCCGGTAATGACAGGTTTATTATTCGGCGCGGGAGTTACAGCGATCCTGAGATTGTAGACGCTGCTTTCCGCTTTTCCGTCATGGACAGAAACTTTGACCAAAAGTTCGCCGCTGAAATCCCGGGCAGGTGTGACTGTTGTGTTACTGACTGAATAGCTTTCACCTGTCATCACCTTGAGCTTAAAATCATCGGGAAACTTATTATCAGGGTCTGTGACGAGCAAATGCGTCAGGACGATGTTCAGTGGCTGATTGACGGAAATCGTCAATGGAAGCTGGCCGGTGATCGTCGGCGGGATATTCGTAGCAACGCTGATCGCTGTGACACTGATCCTCACGCTAAAAGGCTGGCTGTTGTTTTTCCCATCATTGACCACCACTGGTACGTCGATATTTCCGACAAATCCTTTGCGGGGAATTATCGTGGTCTTGTTACCAATCTCATAATTAGCACCGGTTTGCACGGTCAGGGAAAAACCCTGAGGATACTGATTGTCCGGATCGGTGACTTTCAGGTGTGAAAGCTGAAGCAGCAATGGCGTTTCCATCGGGGTTGACAAGGCAACATGACCCGTAATAACCGGCGCGACATTCGCTGGCGGCGCGGCGGTGACTGTGATCTTCAGGTCATACCTGGGTGATGCGTGCGCCGCGTTTCTCACACGCAGCGAGACGCTGAGAAGTCCGGTGAAGGAGGGATCGGGTGTTACCGTATTTCCGGTAAACGTGTAATTGGCACCGTTGAAGATCTCGAGCGTGTAGCCTTGGGGATAGACTTGCGTGCGGTTGCTTTTACCCTTGCCTTTTCCCTCGCCTTCACTCTTATTTTTGTCGCCTCCTTTATCTCCGTTTCCCTTCCCGTCTTTTCCTTTGTCATCTTTTTCCTTGCCGCCGTCTTTCTCATCGTCGTCCTTTTCATCCTTTTCATCGTCGCCGCT
>CBFGXV010000048.1:0-9433 GCA_965652755.1 uncultured Chryseosolibacter sp.
TGTGCTCGAGGATAACAAAGCTCAGCAGATCTCTGTCTTCTCCAACGGCGGCCGCGAGATCCCGGTGTCGATCATCCTGTTGATCGACCACAGCCAGAGCCAACTGGCAGCGATCGAAACCAGTGTGGAAGCGGCCAAGCTGCTCATCCGTCAAATCGAGATCCGCACAAAGGATCGCGACGCTGATGTGCAACCGGAGACGAAGATCCTCAAGACACGCCTGATCGTCCGCGAGTCATCTCTGAAAAAGGGAAAGAAATAAAAGCCAATCACATGGTCCCACGGTCGCAACGCGTCAGCTATGCGACCGTGGGACCTTAATGAAGAATATCAGCAACAGCTATGGGTGGAAAATTGAGAACCCGTCTGAATGAACATTCAGGCCGGGTATTGAATTGGAAAAAAGAACCGTTTGGACTTTCCGGCAATGCCGAAAACGCAAAATTTCTCGTCACGCTTTACGGCGATTCCATTATCAGGATCCAGGTGTCGCGGGAAGATTTTTTCGAGGACTTTTCTTATTCGGTCATCGCCTCACCGCTGGAATCACTGATGCAAATTGCGGATACCCCTGACGTTATCCGGATCACAACATCCAAAGTTATCCTGCTGATACGCAAAGACAGACTCGCCTTTCACTTCCAGAATCTCCAGGGACAGACCATCAACCAGGACGACGATGCCTTCGGCACAAGCTGGATCGGCGATCAGGTGACAACGTACAAAAAACTGCAGGAAGGAGAACGATTTATCGGACTGGGAGAAAAAACCGGCCCCCTCGACAGACGCGGCTTCGGATACACGCACTGGAACACCGATAACTTCGGATATACCGCCGGATCGGATCCACTCTACTGCTCCACTCCTTTCTACATCGGACTGCATCACAATCTCTGCTACGGAATATTTTTCGACAATACGCATAAAACCTATTTTAACTTCGGAGCCTCCAATGACCGCTTCTCAAGCTTTTCGGCCGACACCGGCGAAATGAACTACTATTTCATGTATGGAGACTCCGTACCTGATCTGCTTCGTCATTACTCCACACTGACCGGATGCATGGAGATGCCTCCGCTGTGGAGTATCGGCTATCAGCAATGCCGGTACAGCTATTATCCCGACAAGGAAGTAGTCAGCGTTGGCAATACCTTCCGCGAAAAAGATATACCTGCCGATGCGATCGTCTTCGATATTCATTACATGGAGCAATACAAGATCTTCACGTGGAGCAGAAAAGATTTCTCCGATCCCGTGAAACTTCTCGGGCAGCTCCGCGAGATGGGATTCAATGTAGTCGTGATGTGTGATCCGGGCATCAAGGTCGAAAAGGATTACAATGCCTATGAAGATGGAATAAAGAACGATGTGTTCATCAAATACCCCGATGGAAGTCCGTACACCGGTCAGGTCTGGCCAGGATGGTGTCACTTTCCCGACTTTACGAACCCCGCAGCCCGCGCGTGGTGGAAAGAACAGTTCAAGGAATACGTGGCGCAGGGCGTCAACGGTTTCTGGAACGACATGAACGAGATCGCCACCTGGGGCAACATGCTTCCTGAAAACATTGAGATGGACTTCGAGGGACAAAAGTCCACTATCCGCCGCGGACGTAACATCTATGGCTTTCAAATGGCGCGAAGCACATACGAAGGAACGAAAGCCCTGCTGAAAAACAAGAGGCCCTTTAACCTGACACGGTCGGGCTTCTCGGGCATCCAGCGATACGCGGCAGTCTGGACAGGCGACAATGTGGCCTACGACGAACATATGATGCTTGGTGTAAGACTGGTCAACAGCATGGGATTAACAGGTATTGCCTTCGCAGGGTATGACGTCGGTGGTTTCGTTGGCGACGCGAACACGAGACTTTTTGCACGATGGATCTCGATCGGGGCTTTCTCACCCTTTTTCAGGGGCCACTCAATGATCAACAGCCGCGACTCCGAGCCCTGGTCGTACGGCGAGGAAGTTGAACAGATCTCACGCAACTACATCAAGTTTCGATACCAGCTGCTGCCCTACTTGTATTCTCTGTTTTATGAGGCAAGCCGCAACGGTATGCCAGTGCAACGTTCCCTGGCAATCGACTATCCGCACGATGCCCGCATTTTCGAACACCAGTTCCAACACCAGTATCTCTTCGGTCCATCAATAATGGTAATCCCCGTGGAGAGCAATAAGGAATTCGTTCGCGTTTACTTCCCGAAAGGAAATGCATGGTATTCCCTGTACAATGGCGATAAATATAATGGCCACACGGACGCGATCCTCGAGTGCCCGCTGCATAAACTGCCAGTCTTCGTAAAGTCGGGGGCGATCATTCCCATGCAGCCCGTGGTACCGCACACCGGACAAAAGACAGATCTGCTCATCATCCACCTGTATGCCGGTGATTCAGACAATGAGTTTACTTTCTTTGAAGACGACGGGATCTCCTATGATTATCAGCAGGGTGTTTACTCAAAAAGATTGCTTCAGTACGAAGCCGAAAAAAACACATTCACCTTGCACGCCGGACAAGGCAGCTACCGATCCCTCATACGGAGGATCAGACTCGTTCTCCACGGATTCCGAATGATGACCACAATCCGGCTGAATGATGAAACGAAAGACATCCACCCCGACATCAACCGTTTTTTCACAGGGCTGGAAAAATACGATCCGATCAAAGATCCCGAACCGGGGCCCGAGGAACAGGTGATGTCCATTGAGTTTCCTTTCACAAACGACAGGATAACGATCAATTGGTAACATGTGCTGTCAGACTTATCCGTCGGCTGCCCCGCGTGGCCCATTTGCTGCTGCCGAAGAAATTCGCCATTTTAACGTATGGCTAATGAAGTATTGGATCCCGTATCGCAGGAAAGGCCCAGGCTCGGCTTCTGGCAGATCTGGAACATGGGTTTTGGTTTCTTTGGGATCCAGTTCGGCTTTGCCCTTCAAAACGCAAACACAAGCCGGATTTTCAGTACGTTGCATGCAGACCCTTCAGACCTTGCCGCCTACTGGCTCGCTGCCCCTATTACAGGACTGATCGTGCAGCCTTTGATCGGCTATTACAGTGATCGCACTTGGCACGCAAGATGGGGACGAAGGCGTCCGTACTTTGCCCTTGGCGCCGTGTTCGCTTCCCTCGCCCTGCTCATGATGCCTAATTCCCCCACGCTGTGGGTTGCAGTCGGCGTGTTGTGGGTCCTCGATGCATCTATCAACGTGAGCATGGAACCGTTCCGCGCTTTTGTAGGCGACAAACTTCCATCGGATCAAAGAACAAGAGGTTTTGCGTTTCAGAGTTTCTTTATCGGCACAGGAGCGATCATCGCTTCCTTTCTTCCCTGGATCTTTACAAAATTCGGCATGGCGAATACGGCGGAGGAAGGCATCCCCGACTCTGTCCGATATGCCTATTACATCGGCGCCGCCGTGTTATTCGCCTCGGTCTTCTGGACGGTGTTCACCACGACTGAATATCCTCCCGACGATATTGCCGAGCATAAGCGCAAACTCCGTCAGCGAATCGGCATCTCAAATGAGACGTACTATAAAAAACATTTCTTTCACACAGGCCTCGTTCTTATTGGTGTTGCTGCAATTTTTTCCGCGCTCGTTTACGCCAATGCGTGGGAAAAAGAACTCTATGTGCTCGCCTTTGTGTTCGCACTCTTCGGCATCGCTTTTTTTACATCTTATATTTTTATCGCGCGCGGGGAGTCGCACCTCGGGCTCGTACATGTTACGCATGATTTCTGGAACATGCCCAAAACAATGGTGCAGCTTGCATTCGTGCAGTTCTTTTCCTGGTTTGCGCTTTTCTCAATGTGGATCTACACAACACCAGCGGTCACAAGCCATATATTTCATTCGACCGACGAAAAGACCGCGGCGTATAACGATGGCGCTAACCTGGTGGCGAATCTTTTCGGTGGCTACAATGGTATTGCAGCCCTCGCCGCGTTCGCACTTCCGGTGCTCGCTAAAATCACGAGCCGTCGAATGACACACCTCCTTGCTCTTTTGTGCGGTGGAGCTGGTCTTATTTCCATGTACTTTATTCAGGATGCTTCCTGGCTCTGGGCGTCGATGGTCGGGGTGGGCATCGCCTGGGCCAGTATCCTTTCTGTGCCCTATGCGATGTTAGCCGGAGCGTTGCCATCCGACAAGATGGGATATTACATGGGCGTCTTTAATTTCTTCATTGTGATTCCCCAGATCGTCGCCGGGTCAGTACTTGGATTTTTGTTAAACAATTTCTTCGGCGGTGAAACGATCTATGTACTCATCGCAGGCGGCATCTCGATGATCATCGCTGCGTTCCTGAATTTATGGGTAAATGACAGGCATTAACATCATCCGCGGGGACGCGATCAGGCTTTTATGAATTAATTTCTTCGAACTAGAATGCTATTGCATGCCATTCCTCAAAATCGCATCGACGCATAACCCAATCATATGATCCGTTTTTTTCTGTTTGTTGTCCTTGGGTTGATCTCCGCGCAGAGTTGCCGCGGGCAGGAAATGAATGTGACACTCAGCAGCTTACTTCGCGGGCTGTACGAACCTGTCGGGCAACAAACTGTTGATGAACGCTGGAGTGCCCTGACGGCAGCAAACAAGATCCCGGTCGCCGTGGGTGATTCCGTGGCCTTTTTATATCGCGGGAAGGTACGCAGCGTTGCGTGGGTGGGCGACTTCAACGGATGGGGTAACAGCAAGAGTTTTCAAAACAACGGCACAAGGATACCCGATACAGATATCTGGATCCTGAAATCCTCACTGCCCGGCGACGCGAGGCTCGACTACAAGATCCTGATCGACGAACGCGATCTGATACTCGACCCCTCCAATCCGCTGTACCAGTGGTCGGGTGTGGGAGGCGGCAGCCTGAATTCCGAATTGCGCATGCCGCGCTGGGAACATGACCCGGTAACGTCCGATCGACTTCCTGGTATTGCAACCGGAAGTCTCTCAAAAGATCTCTTGATCAATAGCATTGAGCTCGGCTATCAGGTTTCCTACAGTGTGTACACCCCAGTCCGATACGAAGCGGGTAAACCCTATCCTGTCCTTTACGTGACGGATGGCTATGAATACATGCACGAGAGAATGGGCAACATGATCGCCATACTTGACAATCTCATTCACCTGCACAAGATGGAAGCCGTGGTCGCGGTCTTTATCGATCACCGCGAACCCGTCAACAGGACAAACAACAGAAGGATGCAGGAGTTGGGCGTCAATGAAAAGTATATGAACTTCATCTCAAGGGAATTGATCCCGGTGGCGGAGAAAACATACAGCGCTTCGGGCAGGCAGACCGATCGCGCGATCGTCGGCACGTCGCTCGGAGGCCTGTCATCTGCATGGTTCGCTTTCAAGAGTCCCGATGTCTTTCCACTGGTTGGTATTCAGTCGCCCGCGTTCTGGTACAAGAAAGAGATATACACATTGGTAGAAGATGCAGGGCGAGTTCCCGTCAAGGTCTTTATGTCCACTGGTCTTATTCACGATACGGAGGATGCTGTCCGCAAAATGGGTCAGATCCTTGACCGCAAAGGCGTCGCACACACGGTCAGGGCGGTAAATCAAGGACACTCCTGGGGTAACTGGAGGGATCTCACCGATGATATGCTGATCTATCTTTTTCCCGTTTCCGATTAGATTTTCCTCAAATACAACGGGAGGCTATCCTGCGCGCTGGCAAAGCCTTGAATTCAAACCAATTTCATACATAGTTTTCCTGAAATGCTGAATTGAGATTAAATTAGGCATCTATTTTGCCATAGACCCCAAAACCCCACCAGCAATATGAGATCAGGACATCTACTTTTTTTCACGCTCGTTGTAATACTTTCAGCGTGCAGTTCCGGAAAGAAAGCTTACGAGCGCGGCGACTACTACAGCGCTGTAAGCAAGGCAGTGAATCGTCTGAGACAGAATCCGGATCATAATAAATCCGCAGAAACGCTTCAGGAAGCCTATCCCCTTGCTTTAGAATATTACGAATCGCAGGCCAGGAACGAAATCGCTTCCAACACTGATTTCAAATGGAAGAACGCCATACAGTCTTATAATTATCTTAATCAACTCTATGAACAGATACGGCAGTGCCCGGGGTGCCTGAAGGTAGTTCCGAATCCCAGGAACTACTACGCCGAGATTGGACCTTTGAAAGAAAAAGCTGCCGAGGAAAGTTATGCAGCGGGCATCAATTCACTCATGAAGGGAACACGCACAGATGCAAAACAGGCATATTACAATTTTGCCGACGCCCAGGCATTTGTTCCCGGTTACAAAGAGGTGATTTCCTATCTCGAGAAAGCGAAAGATGTAGCCACGCTCAAAGTCATCCTTGAACAGATACCGGTTCCCGCGCGATACAATCTCAGTGGTGGATTTTTTCAGGACAGGGTTGAAGAATATCTGCACACGAATTATTCCGACATGAGTTTCATTCGTTTCTATACGCCCAAAGAGGCGCAGTTAGTAAAACTTGAGCAGCCCGATCAGATCCTGCGCATCCAGTTCGATGACTTCTCCGTGGGCAACACGATGCTGAAGGAAAAGGAAGAGACCGTATCACGCGACAGCGTCAGAGTCGGGGAAGTCAAAATGGAAGGAAAAGTAGTGCCCGTTTACAACACGGTAAAAGCCAAGCTGACAACTACGCGCAAGGAAGTTTTGTCGAACGGGTTGCTGAGCATGGTGGTCGTCGATGCGAAGACGAACGGCATCCTTTCGCATAAGAAATTCGCAGGCGAGTATGTGTGGGTGAATTCGTGGGCGCGCTATAACGGTGACGAAAGGGCTTTGACGAATCAGCAACTGCAACTGTGTAAACAATCGGAAGCGCAGCCTCCCGGGGCGCAAGACCTGTTCCTGGAATTCAGCAAGCCCATCTACAATCAACTTGTGCCGGCATTGCGATCATTTTATCAGAACTATTGACCCGCCATGCTGATGAAGTATTAAAGGCGGTTCCCGAACTTTTCAGCCTTGAATTTCCTTTTGTTTGCAGACGCCCGGCGATTTAACCTCCTGACCACTGCTATTATGATCAACCCGCTCAGTTCACCCACGATCCTCCGGAATGATCACGCCGGAAAACATGTGCGCACAACGGTATGGATATTGGTGGCACTGCTTTTTACCTTCCGCCTGAGCGCTCAACAAAAAACGCAAGCAACCATGATGGAAAAACAATCAGAAATTGAAACAGCAACCTTTGGCTCAGGCTGCTTCTGGTGTACTGAAGCTATCTTTCTGAACGTCGAGGGGGTGACAAAGGTTGAATCCGGCTATACGGGCGGCAAGGTCAAGAACCCAACCTACAAGGAAGTATGCAGTGGACTGACGGGCCACGCGGAAGTCATCCAACTGGAATTTGACCCCAAAGTAATTTCATATGACCAGCTTCTCGAAATATTCTGGAAGACACATGATCCAACCACGCCGAATCAGCAGGGGGCGGACGTAGGCACGCAGTACCGTTCTGTCGTTTATTACCACAGCGACGAACAAAAAGAAAAAGCCGAGTACTACAAGAAACGGTTGGAAGAGGAAAAAGCTTTCGACAAACCGATTGTTACGGAAATAAGTCCTGTAGCCAAATTTTATAAGGCCGAAGACTATCACCAGAACTATTATAATCTGAATAATAACGCGCCGTACTGCGCGTATGTTATACAACCAAAGCTGGAAAAATTTAAAAAAGCATTCAAAGCGGTCGTGAAAGATCCATTATGATTTTCGCGGAATTTTTTAGTGAATTTTCTGAACAATTGTGAAACCTAAAGATTGAACCAACGTTATATTGTTTGAGTAGAGTAATTCTTCTCATAGGTTTAGGTTTAGGTAAACAAAAAAGCTCCGGGACGCGGGGCTTTTTTGCTTTCCGGGCCGGCCTCCCTACATTCTTATAAATGTTCGCAGGTTTAAACTTTCCCCAACCTTCAAAGGTTATTATCTTGTAACCAACCGAACCATTATGACGCACAAATCCAGCCTATTGATAGCCGTTGCTTTTCTCGTGTTGCTATTGCCGGCGTGTTCGCAGAATGATTCAAAAAAACTGGCAGCTATGAACAAGGAACCCAAAATTCAAAAGACTGAACAAGAATGGAAAAAGGAACTTAACCCGGAACAATATCATATTCTGAGGGAGAAAGGTACTGAAAGAGCATTCACAGGAAAATATTGGAATAACCACGATGACGGCGTCTATTACTGCGCCGCCTGCCATCAAAAGCTGTTTTCATCCGATACAAAGTTCGAGTCAGGAACAGGCTGGCCGAGCTTTTTCAAGCCACTGAACGACTCAGCGGTCTCAATCAACATTGACAGAACCGCCGGCATGGTGCGTGAGGAAGTAGTGTGCAGCAACTGCGGCGGACACCTCGGGCACGTTTTTGCGGACGGACCCAAGCCAACCGGCCTCAGATACTGCCTGAACTCAGCATCGCTGGAGTTCAAGAAAGAGAACTAAACTATTATTTAGTATAAAAAAAGGGCGGAACCTGTCAAGGTACCGCCTTTCTACCTGCTCATAGGCCGCCCATTAAGCGAACGGCCGAAATATCTTCACTTCCTGAAAGCTATCAGTTCCTTGGTCACACCATATGTGAAGGGGAAGAAGCTCAGGTTTGCTTCCTTTAGTAACGGCAGACTGTTGAACTTCGTGTGGCTGTATCTGAAGATGCGCTTAAGGCCGAATGGCTTCAGGAATGACATCAGCTTCTTGTGGGTCATATGATTTAATTCCTTGTATTCGGTCATCAGATCTTTGCTTCCCACAAGCCTGCGATTGTTCTGCTTAATGAGATTGTACACATACTTCTGCGGGAGAAATTGGACCCAGGGGATTTTGATCGCTCTCTGGAGGTGCGATGCATGAGGACCTTCCCACGGCGGATAACTGAAAAAGATGATCCCGCCAGGCTTCAGGTTCCTGTTGATCAGAATATCCAGGATGCCGGGAATCCAGGCTTCCTTGATGTGCTCGATCACATCATTCAGCATGATAAAGTCGTACTTTTTTTCGATGGGCGACTCGATAATGTTCTTTAGATCAAAATGAACTCCGGTTACCTTATACTTCCTGTTGAGTTCCCTGGCCACTGCGATATGATTCGGGTCGAGATCATATCCGTCGACCCGCGCGCCCAGCTCTTTCGCGATCCACAGCGAAGTACTGCCCATGCCGCAACCAAAATCGAGTACGTCCTTTCCCCTCAGATCAAAGTTTTTCCGGAGGACCTGTTTGTCCAGATACAGGTGGGATTTTTCACTGAGAAAGTTTTTTTCAGCGTATTCCAGTCCCTCTTTCAATAAGACGGAATCTAATTGGGGCAGTTCTGCTTTCGGAGAAGCCATGGTCATTGTATTGCTCATATGAAGTTGGTAAACTCTAATCCATCCCTCTGCGGATCCGTTC
>CBFGXV010000049.1:0-9431 GCA_965652755.1 uncultured Chryseosolibacter sp.
GCATCGCCAGTGGAAAGGTGCTGGAACTGGACCTGAAGGAAGCGGCGGACGAAGTAAAGAGGGCCAATCTCCATGTTTCGGCCAAGATAAAAATTCAGTTCGCTGCGCGTTGCACAACGATCAAGCCATCCGGCACTTCATCGATTGTTCTGGGAACTTCTTCAGGGATCCACGCCTGGCATAATGACTACTATCTGCGGAGAGTCAGGCTCGGCAAGAATGAGGCGCTCTTTGGCTACCTTGAAAAATTCCATCCCGAGTTGCTGGAAGAAGATGTCCTGAACAGCAAGCAGGCGATAATCCGGATTCCACAGCAAGCTCCGAAAGGATCCATTATCCGCACGGAAGATGTGATGGATCTTCTCGAACGCATCCGGAAGTTCAATGCTGAATGGGTGCGAAACGGATATCGCAATGGTTACAACGCAAACAATGTTTCTGCAACGGTTAGTATACGCGACACCGACTGGGAACGCGTTGGTGAATGGATGTGGGAGCATAAAGCATCCTATAACGGTTTAAGCGTGCTACCCTTCGATAATGGAAATTACAGCCAGGCGCCTTTTGAAGATATCGCTCAAGCCGATTTTGAAAAACTCGTGAAAGACCTTAACGACCTTGACCTTTCACAAGTCTTTGAACCCGACGACAACACGGACCTGCAAGCTGAAGCTGCATGTGCGGGAGGGGCGTGCGCCATCGTCTAGATTCTTGCCTGAAATATTTTTTTAACCTTGCGCGATGCGTAATTTGCGGAAAAAAAGAAGCATTGTTTCCCCCGAAGATCTTACAGGAATATCACGCCCGCCTTCTGACTGTACGAAAGGATCAGATCCTTTTTCATGAAGGCGACAAAGCTGTAGATTACTATCAGGTAGAAGAAGGATCCGTAAAAATGTTTATCGCCAGTCCGGACGGGCAGGAATTTATCCAGGGAATCTTTTCTGCGGGCGAAAGTTTTGGCGAGCCGCCATTAATCGGGAAGTTCCCATATCCCGGAAATGCCAAAGCAATCGAAAACGCGAAGGTGTGGAAACTTTCCGGCGATTATTTCCTGCGGATGCTGCGTGAGAATTTTGACCTCCACGTGAAGCTGACGGAAGTCCTTTGTCAGCGACTGCGTTACAAATCCATGGTGCTCTCCGAGATATCCAGCCACGATCCGGATCACCGGATCTTTTCAATCCTTAAATATTACAAGGCCAAAAACAGTCAGGGATTAAACGAACGGATCCGTATTCCCTATACGCGTCAACAGATCGCCGATATGAGCGGGTTGAGGGTTGAAACCGTCATTCGTACTGTTAAGAAAATGGAGAAGGACGGCAAACTTGTCCTGGAAGGACACAAGATAATATTCTGACCGGCTTACAGCGCAGATTTTCTACAACGTCCGTTGCGCGTACGCAAAGAAACATGAGACGTCGATCCGCGCGCCAATGACCCAAACCCCTCGCGGCGGATCGCGCCCAATGTGATAATTATGCTGTTGGTCCGGCGACCGCAGATGGTGACAAATCCACGATCAGGCTTGTTATATTTTTCTCGCAAAGGTCCAGCTGTTGCAGGAATTTATCTTTGCCATAGCTAACAATCTGACCGGCCTCCTGCTGATAATACTGGATACCTTTCAGAAGCTGGTTTCCAAACGATTTAATGTCCTTCAACAACTTCTCGTTACCCTGCTTCAGTCCGAGGATCTGCTCGCGCATGTATTCCATGTTGAGATTTAATTCCTTGATAAACATGTGAGGTCTGTCTGTGGTTGACAGCAAATTTGCTCTTCCGTAAATGTGATCCACCATTTCGCGAAGCGACACAATCTTGTTGAAGTATGCGATGTTTGGCCCTGGGCAAATGGTGACCGCTTCCAGATTCTTCAGGCGGGGAAGGGAGTAGGCATGAACTGCTGAATTCATCAATCCGACACAAAGACACTCCTTGCTGACCACATCGTCGTATTGTCTTTTGTACTCAACTTCGGGAAGGTTGAGGGACTGCAGTTGCTCGATCTTTTTCTTCTGATAGGTGTGTGACGCCGTACAGATCGGCTCTTCCGTAAACTCGGTATTGGACACCAGATGTTTTTCTGTACAGGGACTGCCTGGCTTGCCTTTTTTTATCCTGTCAAGCTTTTCTTTTTCGGAGGTCGTGCCTTTGAGATAGTTGAAGCGCACACCCAGCGGTGAGTTGCGACTCAAGATAATATCATCTTCGCCGGCTTTTGACAGGAGTTCAAGTGTATTATTTTCGACCGTTGTCGCTTCCGGACAAAGCAGGAAGGGCGTTCCCCATCCAGTACTGGTGACGCCGTATCTTTTAGTAAGGTATTGAGCTTCTTCTGATGTCCCGATCCCTCCCTGCACCGAAATCTGTATCGGGTGTGGCTCGTCGAATAACAGTCCCCCCCGTTCCTTCACAGCCGGCTGGTAAAGGGCAAAAAGATCGCCTTTAAGTTTTTGCCTGTTTGTCTTGAACTCTTGGAGAATGGGCCCGAGCAGTGAGCCATCCGTGGCAAAAGCATGTCCGCCGCAGTTCAACCCGGATTCAACCCGGAACTCACTGACCCATATTCCTTTTTTCGCGAGGTATTTTCCCTGGATCAGCGCGGACCTGTAATCGCTAACCTTGATGACGATCTTTTTATCGAAAACACCATAGCCTTTTGCATCGAAGGCATTTGTTCGTTCAAGATAGTTGAACAGACGCGGGTTGAGTCCCGCTGAAAAGACGACTGAGGAATTCTCCAGGTCGCTGTTGACATATCCGCGTAGCGCGGCGACTGCGTCGGACGAATCAGCAGATTGGTTACCCTGCTTATCTGGGTTGTTCTTGTCCACCTTGGTCATAATGTTGACATCGATGGCGCCAGCGCTGACATGCTGCCGGAGGGCAGCCTGCAGCGCATCCTTCTCATCTGGTCTGTCGCACGCGAGCATCGCACGATACACCTGTTTGAGTGCGGCCGTGGCGGGAAGCATTTCGAAATATTTTGTGATCTCGGAGCCGGTTTCAAACGGGCTGTTCTTGAGTTTTTCTACCTGAGATTTCACAATCTCATTGACGAGATTGAGATAATCCGTGATGCGTTTCGCCCGGTAATCCGCTTCTTTGTCGGAGATTACCTTGTAAGGTTTGTTGATTTGACCGTAATAATGCCGGCGCATCAGCTCGATCAGCCGGTCTTCGATGATCGAAATTACCGATGAAATGCCAAAGCGCGCAACCTTTACAGGTGTATCAACTGTAAAGGCCAGTCCCATTACAGGGATGTGAAAGCTATGCGGAGATCTTGTGTACATGAGGTTACAGTTGAATGCAAAGGAACGTACTTTCCAAAAGCCATCTTATGACCACAATCATAGAAAGTGGAAATCTGTGTCATTGGAAAGCTGGTAAGTCGGAAATAATTATTTTTTCAACTGAGCGAGAAAATCAACGAATCATGAAAAAAGTGTTTTGGATATTTTTCGCCGCTCCTGCAATTGCGTGCGGTGATGGCTCTGGCAGGTCAGAGGATAGGGAGGCTGCTGCGGAAGAAGAGGTGGATGCCGGCGCCGGAGAGGAGATCTCCCCGCAGCTCGAGCTGGATTCCGCTGACAACCGATTTAACGTGGATACTGTGTCATCCACAAATGGGGTTCAAAAAGCGATCCGGACGATGAGTCATTCTGAAGTCGGACGTAATGCGGGTCGCAAATACCATGTTAGGTTCAAGGGTTTTTGGGGTCTGCTGATTTAAATCATAACCAGCTGAAATATTTTCCTCGACCTTTGCGTTTCATGCGCAATGAGTAGTTCTATGAAAGAAAGTTCAGCTGAATCCGGGCGTCCGGGTCTTGGGGAAGAGATCGCCAATTCAATAACCCATGGAGTAGGTGCTCTCCTCTCCATTGCCGGTCTTGTTACACTGATCGTACTGGGAGACAACACCAACCGTTTGAGCTTTATCGTTTACGGGGTAACACTCGTATTGCTTTATCTCGCATCGACATTGTATCACAGTCTGATCTTCACGAGGGCCAGGACTCTGTTCAGAAAATTCGACCACATGGCGATTTTTCTGCTGATCGCCGGTACCTACACACCATTTTGCCTTATGGCTGTCAGGGGCTGGGTTGGGTGGACAGTGCTGGGAATCATCTGGGGATTTGCCGTCGTCGGCATCGTCATGAAATCTTTTTTTACCGGAAGGTATGAGTGGATATCCATTACCATGTACCTGTTAATGGGGTGGATGGTCATTCCTGTCATTCAATCCATATATGCGTTTCTGTCTTTAGAAGGATTTCTGTTGCTTGTTGCTGGCGGAGCTTCTTACACCATCGGTACTATTTTTTACATGAATCCGCGCATTCCCTATCACCATGGCATCTGGCATCTTTGGGTGCTTGCAGGCAGCACGCTGCATTTCTTTTCTGTCCTCACACTCATCTGAGGTGTACCGTCGGCGAATGGCTCACTTTCTCGTCAATCCCATTCTCATCTGGAACACCTGAGCGATCGTCTCGGCGCGCATCATCGCTTCATCCGCTTTTTCCCCGTCAAAATTCTCCTTTAGCGTTTCACGAAACAATTTCAGCCATTGGTTGAAATGTTCGGGCTGAATGGGTAGCGGGAGATGCTTTTGCAACGGGTTTCCGCGATAGGAGTCGTCTCCCAAGATCATGGAACTCCAGAAATTATACATTATGGGCAGATGGTGCGGCCAGTGAACATGGCTGAAAACGGGTCCCAGCAACGCGTCGGCCTGTACTTTTTGATAGAACCTGTCGACCAGGGTCCGGACGTCGGCCCGGGTTAAAATGTCAGCTTTCATTCGGATATCAGTTGCGTCCGTAATATCCGCCGGGCTTTCAATATTGCAGATGATTTTTGTCAGGATTAGAGATCTTTCTTCGCAAAAATTCTCGTGGCCAGCCACAACGGAACCGCTACCCAGATTAGTAATACGCCAGTCGAGAACAGCATGCCCCAGTAGCTTCCGAAAAAATTCTTGTAGAATGCGCCGGTATAGCCCATCAACGCCGATATGTCCAGCTTCAGCAACATAATGATCCGCGCCAGGTCGACTGGGTTCAATGCGACCAGCCCCAGCGTTACTTTTTCCAGCGGATAGTCGCTAAAAGCAAAGATCACCCACAATAATATCCCATCATAGATCAGGGAGAAATAGAACCAGAACAACAGGGCGAGGCCGATGGCTTTGGCTTTGTCGCGGGTGAGAACGGAAGCGAGGAAGGCCAGGGCTACAAAGACCAGTGTGAGCATGAGTCCAGAAAACAAGAGGGTCGGTCCGCCGGAGAATGCTCCGTAGGCGACGATAGGTATGCCCACGCCGATCAGGTAGGCAAGGCAGAGAGACGATGCCAATGCAATGAACTCGCTGAGGAAGATGACCCGGCGATTGACTGGCTGTGCCAGCATCAACTCGATAAATTCGTAGGAATTAAAAAAATGAATTGTTGTAAACACGACGCTGACAAGTGGAACAACCATCAGCACGATGTTGAGTAAACTCAGTATGATCTTTCCCGGGTCGTTGTCGAATTGGAAGAGTACAATGGTGCTGACGAGCAACAGCAGGGTGTAAAGCAGGACAAAACGTGTCCGCAGGAGGTCATAAAAGACATATTTAACGATGCGCGCCATTAGTGTTGGGTAACCTTGAGTTTCTTTTCCGTGATCATGTTGGCAATAGCCCTTGACAGCCTGGTTTCGCCAGTCTGCGTTTGCAGATCCTCCAGTGACCCGTGATAGTGAATTTTTCCTTCGAAAATATAGACCACATCCGATGACAATTCCTCGAGATCACTGAGAATGTGGGAGCTGATGATAAAGAGTTTCCCGGCAGATCGCTCCGCCTTTATTTTATCTTTCAACAACTCTACGGATACCGGGTCGAGACCGGCTGTCGGCTCATCGAGTATGAGAACGGGCGGCTTGAACATGAACGCCAGAGCTGCACTAACTTTTTGCCTTGTGCCTCCGGACATTGCATGCATGCGCTTGTCGTATATCCGTTTCAGATCGAATGCCTCGACGAGCTCTTCGTCGGTGGCGGATGCTTCTGCACGGATATTTTTCATCATGTCCATGAGCTGTCCGATGCGCATGTTTTCGGGAAAGTGTCCGATCTGCGGCATGTACCCGATCTTCTCCCGATACCTCCAATCATTGCGGATGGACTGCCCATCGACCCTGACCTCACCGGAAGTGGGCAAGACCATGCCGAGGATGGATTTGATCATCGTGGTTTTTCCGGAGCCATTGGGACCGATGAGGGCGTACGACTTTCCGGCAAGGAATGCGATATCTACGTGGTCCAGCGCCTGAAGTTTGCCAAATTTCTTGTTCAGTGATTCAAGTTCGATCATAAGGTTTCATCGATGGTGCATTATCTTTTAAATTTTCCGGTGTGACCACAGGTATCACCTTCTCGGCCCGGTCCATAAGCAGCACGAGAAAACTTCTCCATAACAGTACGGCCGCGGGAATTCGCTCAACGATCATCGAGTACATGTTGACTGGCCTGTATGGCACATCGCCGGTGCCGTTCTTATCGAGATCATAACCCTGGTAGCGATCCCAGTAATTGTTGTCGATGGCGTTTAGTACCATCGTTCCATTGGTCGTAAAGTCGAAGGTGTTGGCCGAAAAATTGTTCTGGCTGAACGCATTTGCATCGCAGCTGGCCTGCAGCCGGATCGCATATCCATTTTTTGAGAAATCATTCTGCTCAAATTTTGTTCGACTTGTGCCCTCCATGTGAATGGCAATGGTATTTTCAATGAATCTGTTCCCGATAACTTCACTGTCCTGAATGTCCTTCAGCAATAATCCGTAAGAAGCTCCGCCCCAGTTGCGTTCAAACCTGTTCCCGTACATCTTCACTTTTTTTGTATACATGACCGCCACACCCGCCCCGTTGTTGAGGAAAGCGTTGTTCCTGTATTCGTCATTGTGTGAGAACATAAAGTGAAGTCCGTAGCGAATGTTCTCTTCGCTGATATTGTCTGTGATAAATGAGTTGGTAACAAACTCAAAATATATTCCGTCGCGGTGCCCCCGGATCTCGTTGTTCCGTATGGTGATGTTGGTGCACTTCCACATATGGATTCCGTTGCCGATCTCATATTCAGCAGTCGCCGAGGCCTGTAACCGGTTTTTCTCCACGAGGGACTCAGATGAATTCGAGAAGTGTATACCAAAAAAGGCATCCACAAATTGGTTGTCGCTGATGGTTATATGTTTGGAGTCGTAAACTTTCACCGCGGCGATGTCATTCATGCTTGCCGTTCCGGTATTCACGAATTTAAGGCCTGAAATGGTGTCATGATCGGCTTTAATGGTGAAGATCTCGTATTTTTTCTCTCCATCGAAAACAGGGTAGCCCTCACCGCGGATGACAACCGGTTTGGTGATTATGACATTGCCCTCCCTGTACGTTCCTGCTTTCACGACGATGGTATCGCCGGGCACTGCCTGGGAAAGTGCGACCTTCAGCGTGCGAACCTGTGCGTCCGCTGAAACGATGATCGTTTTCGCCGTCAGAAGGAACGGACTTGTCACGATAAAGAAGAGGAGGAGCCAGTTCATTATTTGAATTGAGACACCAGTTCTCCCCATACGAGGTAAATTCCCTTCAGCTCGTTTTTCGCTTGCTCCATTTTGTCTTTCTGTTCAAAAGCAGCTATCTGGCTGGCCATTGGACTTTTAACGGCAGGTGATTTAAGATAGAATGCGTCTGCAGCGTCAATCAGTTTCGACGGCTGTGAAAAATCGACAACCAGTCTGTGAGAAAACTCGGTCGGCTGAGTGTCGTTTGAGTGGTAATAGGTTAGCATACAATTGACATCGTCGAACTTGAACACCTTGCCTTTATTGCTGACAAGCTCGGCGCCAAACTTCTTATCCATTAAGGTCATTTTGCACGTGTGACATGCGTCTTCTCCATATTGCAACGGTTCGGGTTCCGCTGTACAGGAAACCAGGAAGGCGCACATGCAAATGGCTGTTAAAATTCTCATCTTTTTTTTCTTTCAAGTACAATTTCGTAGACCAGGGCGCCGACGGCGAGAATGCCCGCGCCCATAAAAATCCATCCGCCAACATCCGGTCCGGAGAATGCGGTAAAGTTAAGTAATTGTTTTGTGCCGATTACCGGAGGCTGGTATGCCATTCCGGGCACTACGATGGCGGCATGCGGGTCGAGGTTGTGACCGTAATCGTATCCCCACAAATAAAAGTCGACCAGTGCTGCAATGCCGCATGCGATGATCAGCAGCGAATATATTACAAGCATGTAGCGCCTGTTTATGAGAGTGGTCAGCAGTCCGATTGCAATAACGAATGCCACAATATAGATCATGTATTCGAATTCAGGGAACATGCTCACTTCGATGTGTTTCATGCCGATGTAGTGGTTCAGCGCGCTGATGATCCTTACATCACCTGTAATGTTGTTTATCCAGATCTTCATCCCAAGACCTTCCGGATACTGTGGAGCCCACATGAGGATCCGCCAGAGAGGCACGAAGTATGCCGATACCATCGCTAACGCGGAAAGAGCAATTGCAAGTCTTGAGATGGGCTGGAGTTTTTTCATGATTTTGTGTTAAAGAATGTGCTCGTCAGCGCACCGTTTCGATACGAAGACGAGACACACTCAACCTGTAATTCATTGAACGTAATTACTAATTGCCGCCGGCGGCGTTTTCTTCAGTAACACCGGTTCCGAACTTGACAGGCGTATTACTTCCGGCAGGAGAAACCCTGACGTAACCAGACATCTCCTGGTGCAAAGCGGAACAGAAGTCAGTACAGTAATATGGAATGACGCCGGCGGTAGTCGCTTTCCATTTCAGTGTTTGCGTTTCTCCTGGCATGATAAGTATTTCCGCGTTGTTTGCACCCTTGATTGCGAAACCATGTGGCACATCCCAGTCCTGCTCGAGGTTTGTTACGTGGAAATACACATCGTCTCCAACCTGGACGCCTTCGATGTTATCGGGTGTAAGGTGAGAGCGGATTGCTGTCATCCACACGTGCACCTCTTTGCCTTTTCTTTCTACTTTCGTCTGTCCTTCTCCTTTTGCAACATACGGGTGCTGATTTTCCTCAAGCTTGAAGAACTTCACCGAATTTTCGCGTATGAGACTCGCAGGCAGCGCTTCAGCGTAGTGTGGTTCACCCACCGTAGGGAAGTCGAGCAGCAACTGCATTTTGTCTCCGGAGATATCATACAATTGTGCTGACTGGGCCAACTCAGGGCCTGTCGGCAAATAACGGTCTTTCGTGATCTTGTTGTACGCGATCATGTACTTGCCATGCGGCTTCCGTGTTGGTCCGCCCATCACGCTGAGGTGTCCGATTGAATAATAGGTAGGTACGCGGTCCAGTATTTCCAGCGTTTTGACATTCCATTTTAC
>CBFGXV010000050.1:0-9375 GCA_965652755.1 uncultured Chryseosolibacter sp.
AGATCAGGATGTTCAGCGATCGCCTTGCCTTAAAATACAACGATGTGATGGATGAGGATGGCAGGACGAACATCCAGCGGATACATAAGGCAGCTGAAAGAATGCAGAACCTGATCACGGACATTCTGACCTTTTCGAAAATATCGGTTGATACACCGTCATTTGTCGACGCCGATATGAATGGCCTCATTGCTGAAGTGCTGGTCGACCTCGACGAAGAGATCAAAACCAAAAATGGCAAGGTGATCGTCGAAAAGCTGCCGACCCTCAGCGTTAATCCGAGTCTCATAAAACCACTCTTCCACAACCTGATCGGCAATGCGTTGAAGTACTCGAAAAAGGATACCACCCCGGTTGTCAAAATAACTTCCGAAGTAAGCTCACAGCTCAACGGAAAGATGAACAATGGAATAAGTCCAAAGTATTGCCGGATCTATATCCAGGACAATGGAATAGGCTTCGATCAGAAATACGCAGAGGAGATCTTTGGAATGTTCAAGAGACTGCACCACAACTCTGAGTTCCAGGGCACGGGCATCGGCCTCGCGCTTTGCAAGAAGATCGTGGAGCAACACAATGGTTATATTTCTGCCCGAAGTAAAGTAAATGAGGGGTCCACTTTTATCATCTCACTGCCGCTGCAACATTACACGGAGTCAGTCACAACAACTACTTGAATCTAGCGTATGATTTCTTTTGCGCCCTTGTAACTGCTTTAAGGGGCGCATTCTTCCGCTTTCCGCCGATTACATCCCAGATTTTGAAGTTCGCACCCGTTTGTTTTGTGCGACTGATGCGTTCCGATCCAGGTTAGCAACGTATCCGACTAACATGGCACTATCTTTTAATAGCTGGTCAGGTTACTCGCCATGTTAAAGCTCAATCGTAAATACATCTTATTAGCCATCACCGTTGTTATCGCAATTGCCGCTTCGGTATGGCTAAGGTCCCACATATTTTCGAATATGGGGGTAACCCTTCATCAAAAGATCCAATCGCTAAACTTCAGCGGGTTCAACGTGCGCGGGGCGCATTCTTCCGCTTTCCGCCGATCACATCCCAGACTTTGAAGTTCGCACCCGTTTGTTTTGTGCGACTGATACGTTCCGATCCAGGTTAGCAACGTATCCGGTAACATGGCACTATCTTTTTAATAGCTGGTCAGGTTACTCGCCATGTTAAAGCTCAATCGTAAATACATCTTATTAGCCATCACCGTTGTTATCGCAATTGCCGCTTCGGTATGGCTAAGGTCCCACATATTTTCGAATATGGGGGTAACCCTTCATCAAAAGATCCAATCGCTAAACTTCAGCGGGTTCAACGTGCGCTATGATTCGATTGCCGTGAACTGGATCGGAAATGTTATTGAAATCGACAACCTCCTCCTGGAAAAGAACGCATATGACACCACGTGCGTCTATCCCGAATATATTTCCGCGGATAAAGTTCGTGTCGAAGGCATAGGCTTGATCCAACTTGTATTTCGAAATGTACTGAGCGTGGAAAGTGTTCATGTCGACGGGTTGCGTGTTTTGATCCGCGAGAATTCACTCATGCAACTCGACTCAGCGGCAAAAAGAGAAAATGAATTCACCCTGGATGTGGAGGATGTGATTTTGACCCGGGCCCAGCTCACCTATCTGGACAGCAGCCATTGCGAATTGATCACGGGGATCAATGGCCATATTTCAGTGAACGATCTTAAGATGCATTTTCGCGTCGATGAGCCTTTCAAGTACGAAGCACAGGCCATCGTTTTCGACAGTGTCGAAGTAAACGTACCGGGCCATTTCTACACGGTCAATACGCTGAAAGCAGAGATGAATTTTGCGCGGTCGACTTTTCGCGCAGACACAATACGCCTTATACCGCAGCTTTCGAAGGCCGATTTTGGAAAAAAGTTTGGATACGAGATCGACCGGTTTGAAGCCGTCATTCCCTTTTTCAAGCTTGACAACCTCTCGTTTTCCCTCATGGATACGACACGGGTGAAGGCTGACGTCGCCGAGATCCAGTTCTACCTCAAAGTGTTCAGGGACAAAAGACTTCCCTTCCTGCGCAAGGCCAAGCTGCTGCCGCTGGCGATGCTTCAGGATCTGCCGTTCAGCCTGATGATCGATTCGCTCAAAGTGACGAAAAGCTACGTTGAGTACGAAGAAATAGCTGAAGGCACCACGGAGGCGGGCAAGGTATTCTTCGACGACCTCTATGCCGTTCTGCTTGATGTTGACAACACCGCGCGCACCGGGAACATGCGTCTTTCTGCGAATGCCCGCCTTTTCGGCCAGGGCGATCTCTCTTTGTTCGCGACTTTCCCTTTCCAGAAGAACCGGCGCTCGAGTGTCAAGGGTTCGATCAGGAACTTCGACATCCCGAAGATCAACGCCATGCTAACGCCAACTACTCAAATGAAGATCGAGTCCGGTGCGATGAAGGAGCTGTCGTTTGGCTTTACGTTCAACGCCTACCAATCTGACGGAGAGATCGAGCTAAACTATGAAGACCTGAAGATCGTCAGCTTCAAGGAAGAGCCGAAGAACGGCGATAAACCTCAAAAGGACAATCTCAAGACTTTCATCATGAACGCATTTATCTTTCGCAAGAACATGGATGAAGACGTGCCGGAGGAAAAGCGCAAGGGCACTGTCATGTATCAGCGCGACAATACCAGGTCGATATTCAACTTCTGGGTGAAGTCACTCGTGTCCGGAATAAAATCAGCCTATAACCTCGACAAGACCGAGGCGCGCCAAAGCGAAAAAGAGATCAAGAAGGAGTTGCGGCAGGAACGGCGGGAGGCGAAGCGCGCAAAGCGGGCAGAGAAAAAACGAGAACGCGGTTAGCGCCCCTATCTCCCTGTTGGATATACCCCGGTAAACTTTATACGGTCTTAAATATAATCCCTGAGCGCGTTCAAACGCAGGGGTTTTTCAAGTATGGTAACCGTGTGGTTTTCGCGGTTCTTCAGATCCGGGGGCAAATACTCATAAGCGCTGATCAGGTTGATCTTACACCCGGGATATTCGTCCATCAGATAGGACATTTTTTCCCAACCCAAGCCATCCGGAAGGTTGTTGTCGATGAAAACCACATCCGGGGAAACTTCCTTCATCAGCGAAAGCCCGGAATTCAGCGTATTTGCAAGAAATACATCGTGATTTAAATCAAGAAAATAGGCCTTCATAAGCTGACAAAGATCCTCTTCGTCATCGATTATCACTATTTTCTTCCTGGACATTAAGGTGAAGTTATTACTTATCACAAAGACGACCAAATCGAACAGCCGGTAAATTTTAAATAATACCGCAATTACGCGTAGAAAATCGTCCACACGCAAACGAAACCAACAGGGTATAGTTTTTTAATGAACCATCCATATTTAAACATTTAAAAGTCTAATACATATGAACTCAACAAGCAAAACAATTTTAGCAGTTATGGGTGCCGCTGCTGTTGGCGCCATAATAGGCATGTTGGTTGCACCAGAAAAGGGAAGTGATCTGAGAAGGAAAATTACAGATGCGACAGGTGACTGGACCACTCAGCTGAGTGATCTTTTAGCACAGGGTAAAGAACAGTTGAACAACCTTAAAAATAAAGCAGGTTCTTCTGAAACATCCAGTTATTCTTCCGAAACCGAGGATCGCTTCAACAATATCAAGGAAAGGGTATAAAGAGCACGCTGTTTCAAGGGTCCGGCGGGGCTTAAGCCCTCTACGAACTTTTGAAACAGCTTCCTTTTTTGCAACGTTTCCAATATCCGCACATCCCGATGCTTCCCGGCAAAGGACCCTCCCGTTAAATTCCAAACGTTGACCATCGCCCTTCCGGAATAATACACAGGGCAGATCGCTCAACCCCTTGCAGGCCTGCACCAAACCTGATCTGTTGCAGCCTGAACATCCCCGTCCCTCAGTCCATACAGTTTGCCCCTGAAACGCCCGGAATGTCCAGGCTATTAAACACACACGCTTTTTCCGGACTCGATACAAGCATGGGTACTACCCTTCTCTATCGAATGCCCCAATCTCAGGGCATTGTTTTTTTTGCTTCTTCAAATAAAAGTTATGGAACGAAAAGAAAAACCGCCGCGGAAGAAGCCAGCAGAGAAAAGATCGGATCCGGAGAGTACGGAGGGTAAGAGACCCGGCGAACGCAAACCGCCGGCCGCGGCAGAACGGACGGATGCTGAACCGGCGACCTCCCCGAATGAGGCGCCATCGGCCGATACGCGTCAGCAGCCTGTCACCAACCAGGACGAACAGGAAAAGATCACCAACGCTGAAGAGAGTGACCTCCCGGTTGCCGAAAAATGAGACCTCGATAATGCACAACCGTCAGTTTACAACGGTTGGCATATACGCCGTAGGCATGGCATAAGTTTTTTTGAGCGAGTAAGTACAAATACGGAGGGACCTGGCAAGCAAACGCGCGCCAGTTTTATATATAGAACGCGAACTTTTCAACAAACCAGTTCACGTTCACAAAGGGCTACCTAGCGGTAGCCTTTTTTTATGCCTGACTGAAATTGATGATGAAGGTAGTGCCTGAGCCCACCTTTGATTTGACCTCAATGGAAGCGTTGTGCGCCTGAATAATGTTTAACGTTGACGCGAGTCCCAACCCGATGCCGTTGCGTTTGGAAGTGAAATATGGCTCGAACAATTTCGAAAGATTCTCCTGGGGAATTCCACACCCGTTGTCACTGATCTCCAGACTGTAGTTTTCCTCATTCTGAACAAGCGAAATACTCAGTTCCCCTTTTGTGTTGTCAATTGCCTCGATGGCATTGATGATGATATTGAGCAACGCGATCTTGAGCTTCTCCTTGTCTGCCCGAATGTAGCATGGGAATTCCGGATAATTGACTTTGAGCCTGATCTGCTTGAGTGTCAATCTGTCGAGCGCAATGCCGATGGTTTCGTCGACAGCAGTTTGAAGCACCACCCTTTCGAATACCATCTCCGTCGGCTTTGACGATGTCAGCAGCTCGGTGATCAGGTCATTGATCCTCTTCCCATTGCGGTCGATGATGTCGATATAAATACGATCCTCCCCTTTCGACATCGTGCTCAATTGCTCAAGGGACATATGTATGTTGCTCAGCGGATTTCTGACTTCATGCGCCAGCGTCCGCACAAGCCTGCCGGTAGCAGCCAGCTTCTCGGCCAGGAGCGTAGCACGTTCTGTCTTTTTCTGGTTCGTAATATCGTGGAGGATGCCCTGCACGTACTGATTGTTTACGCTGTCGAGCTCTGTAGACAGGTATAGTATGCAATTCCTTCGCTTGCCTTTCGCATGGATGATCTCGAGCTCAAGGTCATTGACCTCGCCTGTCGTTTCAAGCTTTTGCCGGATCGTTGCACGAACGCTCTCACTATCGATAAACTGATAGAGTGTGTGGCGGATCAGTTGGTTCTTGTCTGTGCCCACGAGGTTCACCATCGCGGTGTTAACGTCCTTGAAAACCAGCGACAGGTCTGTGGTGAAGACTGCTTCCTTTGATTTCTCGAAAATGTTCCGGTATTTTCTTTCATTCACTCTGAGGGCTTTTGTAGAGGCGGACCGTTCGAGCGCGTAACGGATACACCGTTCGAGCTTCTCGGGCGTGAGCTCTGACTTGATCAGGTAGTCAACGGCACCCATCTGCATCGCCTGCTTGTCGATAGCGGAGTTTCCCTTACCTGTGAGCAGGATGATCGGCTCCTCGCAATTCATCTTCATGGCCTCAGCGAGCAGGTCAATGCCCGTCTTGGCGCCAAGCCGGTAATCGACAAAATACAAATGAAATTTCTTGGAGGCAATGTGCTCCAGGGCGGTTTTATAATTATAACACCATTGAATATCGAATGTCCGGTCTTCGATGCTGTTGATGAAACCACTCGTCAGAATAAAGTCGTCTTCATCATCGTCAATAATAAGAATACGAACGGGCTGGGATGTACTAACCATGTTAAAATTGCTTCTCCGGAAGAATAACGGTAAATGTGGCGCCCTGATCGGGGCTGCTTTTTGCAAAGATCAAACCGTTGTGTTTTTCAACGATTTTTTTGCAGATCGCCAGTCCTATACCTGAACCGGGGTATTCGGCCTTGCCGTTGAGTCGCTGAAATATCTGGAATATCTTCTCAGAATACTCGGGCTCAAAGCCAATGCCGTTGTCCTGTATATCGATCTTGTAGAAATTGTTGTTGACAGGAAGACCCAGGACATGCCTTTCCTGCTTTGATAATTTACCCGCATGCACCTTGACCTCCGCGGAAACTGAGGCCTTCCTGAATTTGATGGCGTTGGATAGTATGTTGTTAAACAGCTGAGTCATCTCAGATGTAACAGCTTCTATCGTTGGAAAGGTTCCTGAGAACGCAATCGATGCTTTCGTCTCCTCTATCTTTAGTTCCAGCTCGGATATCACCGCATTCAGAATCTCTTTCAGATCAACCTGATCGAACGTTCCCGATCGGCGGTTAGCCCTTGAAAAGTCCAGGAGGTTATCGATAAGCATTCGCATATTTGCGGCGGATGCAAGGATGCGGTCTATGAATAGCTGACCCTCCTTATCGAGGGTTGCATCGCATTTCGCTGACAGGAAGACCCAGGACATGCCTTTCCTGCTTTGATAATTTACCCGCATGCACCTTGACCTCCGCGGAAACTGAGGCCTTCCTGAATTTGATGGCGTTGGATAGTATGTTGTTAAACAGCTGAGTCATCTCAGATGTAACAGCTTCTATCGTTGGAAAGGTTCCTGAGAACGCAATCGATGCTTTCGTCTCCTCTATCTTTAGTTCCAGCTCGGATATCACCGCATTCAGAATCTCTTTCAGATCAACCTGATCGAACGTTCCCGATCGGCGGTTAGCCCTTGAAAAGTCCAGGAGGTTATCGATAAGCATTCGCATATTTGCGGCGGATGCAAGAATGCGGTCTATGAATAGCTGACCCTCCTTATCGAGGGTTGCATCGTATTTCGCTTTGAGGCGCTCGGTAAACATGGAGATCTTTCGCAGCGGCTCCTGCAGATCGTGCGAAGCGATGTACGCAAATTCCTCCAGGTCGCGGTTAGAGCGGTTCAGCTCGCGGATGTTGCGCTCCTGCTCCTTTTCAAAACTGCGCAGGGCCGTGATGTCGCGATTGATACACAACATTTTCAGGATTTCGCCATTGTCGTCCCTGACGAGCTTACCCTTGGCAGAGATATTCTTGAGGGTGCCGGCGTTGGTTTTAAGAACGTACTCAAAACTGAAATCTGTTTTTTCCCTGAGGGCGTTCAGGATGGTATCGCGGAAGGCCTGGCTGTATTCCTCCAGCACATGATCCAGATAGAAGTCCAGTCCTATCTTTCCCTCGACATCAGCGCGCTGGTAATCGAGCAGCGTATAGAGGCCGGGCGTCCATGTGACGATGTTGGTACTGATCTCCCAGGCCCAGCTGCCGAACTGGAGAAGCTCCTCGGTTTCATCCAGGAGCTCGCGGGTGGTTTGAATTTCTTCCTTGCTCTTCACTTCCTCTGTGATATCAGTTGCTATGAACAAAATAAGGGGAACACCATTATAGTTTAGGAGATCCCCCTGTAATCGGTACAAACGATAGTTTCTGCGCTTTCCGTATAACCTGGCGGTAAAATGCAGGCTTTGTTTGCGGGTGAAGCTATCGAGAGAAGTTAAGAGCTTTTCAAAACCTGCCAGATCAGCCGGATGGAACAACGCGTCCAGATCCTGTGGTGATGATGGGAGATTGCTGAAGTCCCTGCCGGAATATTCTATTAATTTTTGATTGGCGAACTCGATCTTGCGATTTCCCGTGTTGTAAATAAAGATCAAAGAAGGATAGTGGTCGGCGATAAGTTCCGGGATGGATGACGGGCCCAGGTCCTTATCCTCCCTGAAAAACAGATTCAAGTAGCCGACCTTCTCATTCATAAAACCTTACAATTCCTGATTATTCAGGTCTTTGTATTGCTTGATCTTATTATACAAAGTTTTGCGATCGATCTTCAGAAGTTTCGCAGCCTTGCTTTTGTTGAAATCGACTTTCTTAAGGGTCTCCAGAATCCATTCATACTCCGCATCGATGCTGACGCTTTTCAGACCTGGTTCCCTGACGGGTGCAGGCTGAGCTGCTGCGGCGGTGGCCTCGCGGTTGGCTGTAACTGGAACCTGCTCGCCGGTGTTCTCAAACTGAAGTTTGCGGTAGTTCACCAACTCGAAAGGAATGCTTTTGATGTCGATCACGCTACTGTCGGCCATCAGTGTGGCGCGCTTCACGACGTTCTTGAGCTCGCGAAGGTTTCCGTGCCACACGTATTTGCGGAACACATCTTCCACTTCCGGGGAAAAGCGCTTGACGCTCTTTGCAAGCTCTTTATTTGTCTGAACGAGGAAATGATTGGCGAATACCATGATGTCGTTCACGCGCTCGCGCAGCGGAGGAACGTTGATCTGGAATTCGTTGAAGCGGTGATAAAGGTCTTCGCGGAAATGCCCGGTGCGGGCAGCGTCCCAGAGTTTCTTATTACTCGCAACGATGATTCGCACATCGAGATCAATGTCCTTGATACCCCCGACCCTGCGCATCTTGCGCTCCTGCACTACGCGCAGTAATGTTACCTGTACATCGTAAGGGAGGTTGGAAATTTCATCGAGAAATATCGTACCGCCGTTAGCGAGTTCGAAGCTTCCTACCTTCTGACCTATTGCGCCTGTGAACGATCCCTTTTCGTGACCGAACAGTTCGCTGCCTGCAAGCTCTCTTGAAAGCGTACCGCAGTCAATTGCAATGAATGGCTTGTGGCTTCGCTTGCTTCTCTTGTGTATCTCCTGTGCGATCACTTCTTTGCCACTTCCGCTTTCGCCATAAATAATAATGCTGTAATTCGTCGGGGCAACAAGATCAATCTGGTTGAGGATGTTTTTAAAGTCAGCGCTGTCGCCGAATATATACGAGCTGGGTTCAGAATAACGTTTTGCGTTCGCCAGCGCAGCCTTGTCATCCTTCATGGTCGGATCTTCGTCCTGCGTGTCGGCAACAGGAACCCCCGTAATGCCAGCTTTTTCTTCGGCAGATTTGCTCAGGGCTTTACGGATGGTTAGCAGTATCTCGTCCGGCAGCAGGGGCTTGGTTACGTAATCCATTGCTCCGAGCTTCATCACTTCAACGGCGGTCTTGATATTACTGTAGCCGGTAATGATGATCACCGGTACCTGCGGATTCTTTTCTTTGATCTTTTTCAGGATCGAACTTCCGCTCATGTCCTCGAGGCGGAAATCACATAGAATAAGATCCGGCTCAACGTTTTCAAGGATCTCGAGCGCAGCTTTTCCGGATGTTGCCTCAATTACCTCGAATCCGTGTTTCGAAAGAAATCTTTTT
>CBFGXV010000051.1:0-9357 GCA_965652755.1 uncultured Chryseosolibacter sp.
TCCTAAAATAAAGTTTGATGAAAATATTAATCCAGTCAGCTGAAATTATAGATCCGGGCTCACCTTTTCATCAAAAAGAAAAAAACGTTCTTATCAACAACGGGCGCATCGCCGCCATCGGCGACAAAAATCACTCGGCCGACAAGATCGTAAAAGCTGGAGGGATGAAGCTCTCCGCCGGATGGCTTGATCTCGGGACTTATATCGGCGATCCGGGACTTGAATACAAGGAAGATCTGGAATCCGGTACGCGCGCGGCAGCTGCAGGTGGATTTACAGAGATCGCATTACTTCCGAATACGCAGCCTTGCGTGCAAACCAAGAACGAGATCAGTTATCTTGTTCGCGGCAACCAGGACCGCCTCGTGCAGATCCACCCGATGGCATCGGTCACCCAGAACAACAAAGGGGAGGAGCTGACGGAAATGATCGATCTGCATGCCGCAGGGGCGGTGGCCTTTACGGATGGGTTAAAACCGGTCTGGCACACAGATATATTTCTTAAATCCCTGCAGTACCTTCAGAAGTTTAACGGCGTGCTCATCGACCACCCGGAGGATTACTGGCTGAATCTGTTTGGCCAGATGCACGAAGGCGTAAACAGCACGCGCCTTGGGCTGAAGGGCATGCCCCGGATCGCAGAGGAAATCGTCGTGGGTAAAAATCTGGAGCTGCTTCAATATGCCGGCGGAAGGCTTCATTTCGCGCGGATATCAACGCCAAGGTCAATTGAGCTGATCAAGGCGGCGAAACGCAAACACCAGGTAACCTGTGACGTCGCCGTTTATCAGGCATTGCTCGACGACAGCATGCTCGCAGGCTTCGATACGAACTACAAAGTAAATCCCCCGCTCAGGGAGCGCGCCGACATCGACGGCATCATCAAAGGACTTCGCGATGGAACGATTGACGTGATATGTTCCGGACACCTACCCCAGGACGAAGAGAGTAAGAATCTCGAGTTTGACAGGGCGGAATTCGGGATTATTGCCCTGCAGACATTTTGCGCAAACCTGACAGCGCTTTCGAGATTCGTAGATTGGGATTTGCTGATTGAAAAAGTCACAAAAAGGCCCAGGCAGGTGCTCCAGTTGGAGAACCCGCGGATCGAAGACGATGCGCCGGCGAACCTTACGCTGATCGACCCGGATCACAAATGGATTTTGAACGATGAGAGCAATTTCTCCAAGTCAAAGAACTCGCCGTGGTTTGGCAAGGAACTGACAGGAAAAGCGGTAGCCGTTTTTAATAATGGTAAATACTGGATCGACCGCTGAGATGAGTCCTGTTGTAAAAGTTCCGCTGAAATACGGTGTGCTCGCCGGCATGATCGCGTCGGGATTGTTAACTGCCCTGTATTACCTGGACAGACATCCTTTTCTGATACCCGTTTATCTCGACTTCAGGATCATTCTTTTTGGCATCTTCATTTTTTTTGTCCTGCGCGAGATCAGGGACTATCACCAGGACGGCATCTTGTACTTTTCCCAGGGCATCGTCGCTTCCTTGCTGTTTACCGTATGTTATGCAACGGTGACGTCACTGTTTATCGTCGGATTCACTTATCTGGTGCCGGAATTTCTCGCCAGTTATATCAGTCTTCAAACGGAATTGATAACTTCTCTCTCGGACCAGGTAATTGAAAGTATAGGCAGGGATGTATATCAGCGCAACCTTGAGTTGTTACCATCGACCACTGCTTATCAACTTGGCCAGACATACTTCGTGCAAAGCTTTCTCATCAGCTTTTTTATAAGCATTATATTATCCGTAACTTTAAGAAGGCAGCCTAAACCCTAAAATCTAAAATTTATGGAAACACAAGTGAACCCGACCCGCGCAATTACTCCGCGCTCGGTGGGTATCAAATTCGGATTGTTGTCGGCACTCATTGTGGTTGTATTTTTTCTCATCGCGGTCGTGATGGGGGAGAACCCGTTCGATAGTAACTTCAACTGGCGCTCTGCGGCCTCGATTGTGATGAGTGTAGCGATCATCATATTGGCTCATAAAAATTTCAAGGACAACGGTGATGGCTACATGTCGTACGGTCAGGGGGTTGGGATCTCTTTCTGGATCGCATTGGTCTCAGTGGCGATCTCCACGCTGATAACTTTCGCTTATGTAAAACTGATCGACCCGGCGTCGATGGACTTGTTCACCGAACAGCAGACTGAGGAGATGGCTGCAAGGGGAATGAGCGACGAGCAAATTGAGATGGGACTTGGGGTGGCAAGGATTTTTATCTGGCCGATGTATGTCTTTATGGGATTGCTTTTTGGAGTATTGTTTGGTCTAATTGTTAGTATCTTTACACAAAAGAAGAACCCGCAACCAGCATTTTGACCAGATGAGAAACCCGGATATTTCAGTCGTTATTCCGGCACAAGACGAAGAGGATTCTATTCCTGAATTATGCCAATGGATAAGCCGTGTGATGGAAACGCACGGCTTCTCCTATGAAGTCATTATGATTGATGATGGGAGCACCGATTCCACATGGCAAAAGATAATGGAGACGAGTGAGCGTGATAACCGTTTTAAGGGCATCCGGTTCAACCGCAATTTCGGGAAGTCAGCGGCATTACAAACCGGCTTTCGCGCCGCGACCGGAGATGTTGTCATTACCATGGATGCGGATCTGCAGGACAGTCCGGAAGAAATTCCGGAATTGTACGCGATGATCAAGAAAAAAGGCTTTCACCTGGTTTCAGGCTGGAAAAAGAAACGGTACGATCCTCTTTCGAAAACCATCCCCTCCAAATTCTTCAATTACGTAACGCGAAAATTGTCGGGCATTGAACTCCATGACTTTAATTGCGGGTTGAAAGCCTATCATCTTTCTGTCGTGAGGAACATTACCGTTTATGGCGAAATGCACAGGTATATTCCGCTTATCGCAAAATGGGCGGGCTTCACCAAGATCACCGAAAAACCCGTTGAGCATCAGGAGCGAAAATACGGGCGCACGAAATTCGGAATAGAGCGCTTCATCAATGGATTTCTCGACCTGCTGTCGATAACATTTGTAAGCCGCTTCCGGCAGAAGCCCATGCACTTCTTTGGTACTTTCGGAACGCTTTCGTTTGCCATTGGATTTGTTTTTACATTGAAGATCTTCTGGCATAAGATGGATTCCCTCTATTTTTCGAGAATGCCCCTCGAACGTGACATCACGGAGCAACCACTTTTTTATCTCGCTCTCGTTGCCCTGATCATTGGCGTTCAATTGTTTGTGACCGGCTTTCTTGCGGAGATGTTCGCGATGCAATCCCTGACAAAACGCGATTACCTGGTGATCGACAAAATTGGCTTTGAAGAAGATGCAGCTTCGAAGCGATTGCCATCCCTAGCGAGCTGAGGGATGCTGGGCCCGCCGTCACTGAGCCGGCGGAATTCAGATAATTCCCATTAATTTGCAGTGTGAACAATCCCAGGTATTCTGTAGTTATCCCTGTTTTTAATCGTCCGGATGAACTAAGGGACTTGCTGTCAAGTCTCGCGTCACAGGGCAGGAGCGACCTGGAGGTGCTTATCATAGAGGACGGCTCGACTATCACAGCGGAGGAGGTCGTCAGGGAGTTTGATAAGAGATTACCCATAAGGTATTATGCCAAAGCCAACAGCGGTCCCGGGCCAGCGCGCAATTTCGGTTTCGCGCATGCCAGGGGTGAATACTTTGTCGTGTTCGATAGTGACTGCATACTTCCGCCCGGATACTTTGACGCTGTGGACCGCGCCCTGACAACGGAGGGATTGGACGCATGGGGAGGACCGGACCGCGGTCACGAACAATTCACCGTGCCACAGCGGGCCATGGCCTATTCGATGTCATCCGTGTTTACAACGGGGGGCATACGGGGTGGAGCAAAACGCGTTGGTTGGTTTCAGCCGAGGAGTTTTAATATGGGAATATCCCGGTCAGTCTACCAACAGACAGGGGGTTTCAGGTTTGACAGGTTCGCAGAGGACATCGAGTTCAGCATCCGCATAAAAAAGGCGGGCTTCCGCGTCGGACTCATCAGCGACGCATTCGTCTTTCATAAACGCCGTGCAAATTTCCGGCAGTTCTTTAATCAGGTGTTTAATTTTGGAAAAGGCCGGGCCCTTATCGGAGGTGTACATCCCGGGGAGGTCAGGCTCGCTCACTGGTTTCCCACCGTGTTCACGCTCGGGACAATATTGCTACCCATCCTTTACCTATGGGGGGGCGTGTTGTTCCCTGTAGCCATGGGGTTATTCTTACTATATCTATCGCTGATCTTCATTCATTCCCTCTGGGTTAATCGCCACGCAGGTGTGGCCATTCTGTCTGTTGTTTCGGCGTTACTTCAATTATGGGGGTATGGACTCGGGTTCTTCCGGGAAACCCTGAGACAACAGCGCAGGAAATAGGGTTCAACAAATTCTGTCCGTACAGTTGATGTTAAATACTGGGTTAACATATGTATATTTAATTATTATTTTTTTCAGATTTTTGTGTTATAACCCCCCGTATGAAAAAAGTTCTGAAGAGTTTTCTGCTCATTATTAATTACAAAACCCTCGTCATCACCACCCTCTCTGTTATTTCTACCTACGTTTGTTACAGGCTCGGGTTTACAGCGAAATTCCCCGATATGCTGGTGGGCGTGGCCATCGTTTTTCCGGTGGTTTTCTCCATTGGATCTGCTTATAACAGGAGGGAAAGCGCGCTACAGCGCTTTTCCGATTTTAAAGGACATGCGATCGCTATTTACTACGCAACCCGTGACTGGACCACGGATAAAGACCACAACCTGCCCGCGCAGGTCAGGAATATCGTTACGGAAATGATGGCTATCATGCGCAAAATGTTCACTTCCAGCAACCGCTCGGAGCTATTGGAAAATGAAAAGAAGATCTATGCATATTTTTCACGCCTTTCGGGGATCACCAATGCGATGCGCCAGCATGGAGTCCAGACAAGCGAGACATCGAGGGTGAACCAGTATGTGAGTAAGATGATCATTGCCTTTGACAATCTCCAGGTCGTTCACACATATCGCACCCCTGTCACCCTGAGGGCTTACAGCAAAGTCTTCATTTACATTTTTCCGATCATCTACGGACCGTACTTCGCCAGCACCTTCAATGACTTTTCCGCGAACCTGGAGTATGTGATGCCCATCCTTTACAGTTTTATTCTCGTGAGCCTTGATAACATCCAGGATCACCTCGAACATCCCTTTGACGAGGTTGGTGAAGATGACATTCGCATCGATGAGCATTCCATTACAACGTTCATGGAATAACTCCATCAATGGTCTGATGAAGTGAATACCACTCTTCAACCATCCTGCATGCGAGCGTCGGTGTTCCGACAAAGTCGATTAGACTATCTGCACATCATGAAACGCCGGATAATCAACATATCCTTCTGCGCCCGCCGTGTAGAATAGCTCAAACTTCGGCTGATTCAGTGGAAGATTGTTTTTGAAACGCTGTACGAGATCGGGGTTTGGAATAAAAGGCCGCGCAAACGAGACGAGGTCCGCAAACCCCTTGTCGATCACTTCATGGGCGCTCCGTGCCGAGTAGCCGCCGGAAAGAATGATGGTGTTGCGGAATATTTTCCGGACGTGCTGGGCCAGGACCGGAGGCTGGCCTTTCGCTTCTGCGTCAACAACGTGAAGATATGCAATGTCAAATTCGTTAAGCTTTCTGGCCAGATAGAGGTACGTAGCCTCCGCCTCGGAATATCTGGGCGTTTCGTTGAATTCGGAAAATGGTGAAACACGAACTCCGATTCTTTCCGGCCCGATAGCTTTTGCGATGCCGTGCGAAACTTCCAGCAAAAACTTTGACCGGTTCTCGATGCTGCCGCCAAACTCATCAGTGCGCCGGTTGGTATGTGGATTCAGAAATTGTTTGACGAGGTAGCCATTGGCTCCGTGAAGTTCAACGCCATCGAAACCTGCATCGATCGCGCGTTGGGCTGCCAAAACGTGATCGCGTATAAGATTCCGCACCTCCTGGGTAGTCAATTCCCTCGCTGCTGGAATTTCCTGCAGACCATGATCGTCGACCCACATTTTCGTCGTTTCAAGTTTAACAGCGGACGGTGCCACGACCTCTGCACCTTCGGGAAGATTGCCGGGATGGGCGACCCTTCCCGTGTGCATGATCTGAAGGAAGATCTTCCCGCCCTTGTCGTGAACAGCTGTGGTGACGCGCTTCCAGGCGTCTTTCTGTTCTTCTGTAAAAATGCCGGGGATCCGGCTATATCCCAGACCGCTGGGCGAAGGCGATGTGCCCTCTGTGATGAGCAGGCCTGCCGACGCGCGTTGGGCATAATAATCCGCCATAAGGTCGTTGGGAACGTTATTGATCGCCCTGCTGCGGGTCATCGGGGCCATTACAATCCTATTTGGCAGGTTAAGGGTTCCCAGCGTATGGGATGAAAAGAGCTTCTCCATAAGTATTAATTGGTTGATCTAAATATTTATATATTTAAAAGTATCGATGTATTTGAAACGAAAAA
Source organism: uncultured Chryseosolibacter sp. (assembly GCA_965652755.1). Classification (GTDB taxonomy): domain Bacteria; phylum Bacteroidota; class Bacteroidia; order Cytophagales; family Cyclobacteriaceae; genus Chryseosolibacter. The sequence continues at coordinate 6,503 of CBFGXV010000051.1, forward strand.
AAGCGCTACGGGTTCTTCAACTTTTGCAAAAATCTGAGGTAATTGTCCAATACGCTGACATTCAACGTGTATTTGAAATGCCGGCCTTCCTTTTCAGCTTCGATAAGGCCCGCTTCTGACAGGATCTTTACATGATGTGATATCGAGGGCTGGGCCAGGTCGATGATCTCATGGATTTCGGAGCACTGTGCGCATCCCCCCTTTTTGGTGATGTGTTGTAAGATATTCAGGCGATGGCGGTCTCCAAGCGCTTTGGAGATCTTTTCAACCGACTTCATATCGATGGATTTTATCGTGGTGCTCATGACAACGCAATTTACGGGCCTTATAAGGTAAAGATAGTTTTTAAAGTTCAAATCTCTGGCCACCCTATTCAATTGCGCGGCCCGGTCGCATCCTTAAGATTTTGCTTTACGCGTGAATCCGAGGGCTGTCATGATGACAAACAGTAAGGCGACGGCCATGAGCGCTTTCCTGAGATCTGTCGTATCCGCCAGAAAACCGATTACGGGTGGACCAAAAAGAAATCCGGAATAACCCACCGTCGTGACCATCGCGAGACCAACACCTGGCGGCAGATCCTTCGCGTTACCCGCGATGGAATAGGTAATCGGCACGATAGTCGACAACCCGATGCCTATCAGGAAAAACCCTGCGATGGCCGGATAGGGTTGCGGCACCATCAAAACGATAATTATTCCCGCTGTGGAGATAAGTCCTCCATAAACAATGAGCTTTGTGTCACCCCATATCGCGCGAAAACGGTCGCCGAATAATCTGCCGATTGTCATCGCTGTGGCAAAGGCGGATAACGCGATGGGAGCCATGGTCTTTGGCGACAAGACAATATTCTCCATGTAATTAACGGACCAGTCAGAGATGGCACCTTCTCCCAGCATGCAACAGAATGCGATAATACCCACGCCCAGCAGCGCCTTGTTGGGCATTCGGAAAAGGGGACCGTCGTGTACATCGGTTACATCCGGTTTATCCTCTATCAGATTTCCGCGCACCCATATAACAGTGAGCAATGAAACGGATCCGACGATCATGAGATGGTGTGACAGGTCCGTCTGAAGGTCCGCGAACAGCGCGCCACTCCATGCGCCGAGCGCCATGCCTATGCTGAAAAATGCGTGGAAGGATGTCATGATCGGCCTGTTATATACTTTCTCAACCATTACTGCCTGCGCGTTCATGGCAACGTCCTGCATACCCGTCGCCATGCCCATAAGAATGTATAGTGCGATGAGCGAGGCCAGTCCCGGCATCAACGGGATCAGCGGCACTGTGGCGCAGTAAATGATCAGGGAAACAAGTGAAATCTTCCGGCTTCCATTTTTGATAATAAGCCATCCCGTGAAAGGCATCGCTACAAATGCTCCGAGCGCGAACGTAAACAGAACCAGCCCGATGGTGCCATTATCAGCATTGAATTGTTCCTGTATCCGCGTCAGCCTTGATACCCAGTTCGCATAGATGAAGCCGTTGAGGAAGAATGCAATCTTTACAGCAATTCGGTTGAGCAGCACGTTGCAATTTGTGTTTATCGGGAAACTTACAAAAGATTATTGGTTGCCAGGGACGGTGACCTGAAAAGTATAGGCCGTGGTGCCGGCGTGACCTTCAGGACTTATTCCCTCTGCTATGATGACGTAATTGCCGGGCACATCAGAGGTGAAAAACTCTAATTGACGTTTGCCCTGTATGTCGGTTACAGCATAAGGTTCCCAGTGAAGAAGGTGCCTCTCGTCAGGCATCCGGTCGTTTTGCTGATCGCGCGAATATTGTGGCTTATGGAACTCGCGTTTCAATTGCAGACCGTCGTAATTAAGGCTGACACTTTTTGGGTCGAGCTCAAGCCCACCGAGGTCGCCGCGATAAGTGGTATAGCTGACAATCCCGAAAAAAACAGACTGACCAAGGTAATACGGTCGTTTTACAACTTCCAGTTTTCGTACCCGCAATGGGTCCATACTCATGATGTCATCAACATCGAGCACCGGCACACCGTCAACGAGTACCATCGGATCGCCGCGAAGCACACCGCCGTAGACCTGGTCGACGAGGACAAAATGGAAACCATCCTTTCGCTTTCTCACAAAGACACCCGGAACATACTCGCGCATCACTTCCTCCATCACCGGAAAGCGCGTGTAGTCGTCAAGCAGATAAGTCGCGTCCGCCTGTCCGTAGAAAGCGGAGCTATCGACGGCGGGCTGTATAATGCGATCACCGAACTTTTCGTAGTAGTAAACATCCTGTACCTGCATTGCAATACTGCGCGCGAGCAAGGCATCTTTTGACTCCGCCTTAAGTTTCAGTGGCGGTAATTCTTCACTTATCCTGAAGGGGGAAAAAGGATCGCGGATATTGATGTCGTAGGTACCGGATGTATCAGTTTTTGTTTGCAGAATGATTCTGCGCGGCCCGTAGAAATCCTTGATCTCAAATCGCACCTCGCCGTTGTCATCGCTCCACGACCCGTATGCGCGGATGATCTTGCCCGGTGATCCCAGATGCGTGAAAACTCCGCGGGTTTTTTCTCCGCCCCTGGTAATCACGGCCGAAACGATATGTTCTCTTACTTCAGGCAGGAAGGAATGATCGGTTTTTTTTTGAGCCATGATGTCGTCCCAGTTAAATCTGCGCCAACCGTGCGTGAGCATGAGATTGTCGACATCCGCTGATCGTTCATGTTCTTCTCCTTCAAAGTAATATCCCGGCGACTGGATTGTTCCAGTCAGGTCAGATCCAAGCAGAAGATACGGCTTGATGCTCATCGGATTCATCGATGAAAGTGAGTCAACCCTGTAGACGGACAGAGACAGATCAGCCGCAGTGGGGAGTGCATC
>CBFGXV010000052.1:0-9230 GCA_965652755.1 uncultured Chryseosolibacter sp.
ACTTCCATGCCTTTTATGTCGGCAGCGTCATTGTGAAATTCCCATCCAACTAATCCCGGGATCTTGTCGCCTTTTTTGATGCCAGTGCCTTTAAACATCCAGTGCTCCGGTTTCGTAACAACCCAATCTCCGCCGCCGTTGACAGGCCTGATGTTTCGATTGCCCATCAGCATACCTTCATCGGGTCCTCGCTCCGGGAAAGGTCCATTGCTCTCGTTCCTGATCCTGGCGTGTGGCCTGTCACCTCCATACGGACCTGCGCGGAATATTCTTCCATAAGGATTGCCGCTCTTGCTTTCCGAGAATGGCGACACCCAGCATATTGAATTGCCCGAGAAGAACAGCAAGGTGACACCGCGATCCCGCATTACTTCCGCGCTCCTGAACTGGCGGATGTCCCAGTACTCATCATGGCCAACACTCAGAAATGCTTTGGCATTCAACCCGCGATCCGGTGTTACCATGTCGGCATTCGAACAATACGAAACGTCGTAACCGTGTTGTTCGAGGAAAAAGGAGAAAGGCCTCTCGAGCGAAATGAACTCTCCCGAACCAAAGGAAAGCGGATCATTTACGACACCGGTGAACTGTGACTGTCGTCCATAGGGCCTGTCAAAGCTAACGGCCGCGAACGGGCCTTGTCCACCGTCAGGATGTGTGTACAAAGAGAAGTCACTCGGCCATCGATTGTATGCCTGCCATGTATTATCCGAACACTGGAAAAGAATGTCCACCGGGCGATCATCTTTTACAATAAAAATAATGTAACTCTCCCAATACGGTTTATCCTCGCTGCCAGGCAACGTTTCCAGTTTTCCGATGTAGACACCACTTAACCAGTCTTTGGGAATTACTATGGACGCTGATACTTTCCAATCGCACTCATGCAGGTTCTTCTCCCCTTTTGCGGGCACGCCCTGATCAAACCCGTCCAGCGGTCCCAATGTATGAACAAGTCTTCCGCCTGTGCCGCCGTAATATCCGGTCCGGTAGATATCAATCTTGTATTTCACGGTCTCGGAAGTAGAGACCATAATATCAATTTTTTCCCCTGCCTTGATGCTTTGACGTGAGCAATAACCTTCGATGTATGGAGTCCGCTGTAAGCTCTGATCCGGACGAACACGTGTCAGTTGCCAATCGGTTGTTCCCTGCTTCCGGTTCTCCAGTGCGATAGGATTGCTCTTCTTCTGGCTATTACCGGAAAATGAATCGAAGGGCATCATCGAAAGGGCGAGCCCGGTTCCCGCAGTCATTTTGATTGCATCTCGTCTGGTAACTTTATTTTTCTTTTTCACGGTTGGTGCTTTAATTTCAAATTCAATTTATCCAATGGCAATTATTTTCATGCAGCGCGAATTGCCCTCTTCATCAAATTATGTGTTATGCGTTGGACACGGGGATCAGGCCCATGCGGCCGGCTGAAATGCGACCAGGGCAACATGTGTCCCGGAGGCATGCTGAGCCCCTGCGCCCAGAAAATCGTAGAGGCGGAGAAAACGAAATTTCCTTTTGGCCCGGGATAAATTGTAGACTGCCATTGCTGAGCGCGATGTCCTCCGCCCCATGCGGTTCCTTCGGCAACTATTTCCAGGCCGTCAATAGGTGGGGGGTCGCCCATGTACTCCCATCCAATCAATCCGCGAATGCGATCACCCTTTTTTATCCCTGTGCCTTCGAAGATCCAATGATCCGGCTTAACAATGGTCCAGTCTCCGCCGCCGGTAATAGGTCTTATATTGCGTACCCCCATCAGGTAGCCTTCATCCGGCCCCCGCTCCGGAAACGGACCGTTCTTCTTGTCTGTTTCGCCAGCGTATTTATATTCTCCGCCATAGGGCCCACCCCTGAATATTGTACGGTTAGGCACGCCCCTGCTGTTCTGGGAAAATGGCGTCACCCAGCAGAGAACATTTCCGGAAAAAAATAAAAGGTTGACACCTTCGTCTCTCATCTTTTCTACACTCTTATACTGTCTGATATCCCAATATTCATCGTGACCAACGCTTATGAAAGACTTACACTTGAGGCCCCGGTCCGGCGTTATCATGTCGACATTTGAGCAATATGTAACATCGTAACCATGCTCTTCCAGGAAATAGGAAAAAGGTTGCTCCAGGGAGATAAATTCACCGGATCCAAAAGACAGCGGATCATTGACTACTCCAGTAAATTGCGACTGTCGTCCATACGGGCGATCAAAGCTGACGTCCGCCCATGGTCCCTCGACGCCTTTCGGATGAGTATACACCGAATACTTGCTCGGCCATTGATTGTACGCCTGCCATGTGTTGTCAGAGCATTGGAAAAGGACATCCGCGGACCTGTCATCTGTAACAATAAATATCACATAACTCTGCCAGTAAGGCTCCTCCGTACTCTCGGGCAAAGTCGTCAAACGTCCGAGATATACACCGCTCACCCAGTCTTTGGGAATTGTCAGCGAGACGGATGGCTTCCAGCTGCACTCATGGATATTTTTGTTTCCAGGTTCAGGTGTCGGTTGCTCGAATCCTTCAAGCGAATCATATGTTTTCATCAACCGCGCGCCGCGTCCACCATAATATCCTGTTCGGAAGATTTCCAGTTTAAAGCGATCTTTCGTTCCAACAGAAACCATTATGTCGATCGTCTCGCCTGCCTTGACGCTTTGCCTTGAACAATAGCCTTCGATAAATGGTGTTCGCTGATTGCTCGCATCCTGTCTGACACGCGTCAATTGCCAATCTTTACTTCCTTCTTTCCTGTTCTCCTGAACAATCACATTATTCTGAAGGGAGGGCTTTGCTTTCGGCGTGAACGGCAGCATTGACAAGACACTGGCTCCCGCAGTCACTTTGATTGCGTCTCGCCTGGTAAGTTTATCATTCTTTTCCACTCTCGATATTTTTAATTATCGCATCTCGTGTTTTGTTTTTAAGTCAGGAACCGGCCAATTGCTGCGCACTATTTATAAATGATTCTGTGTACGTATGATCCGGTTCATGAAAAACAGAATTGTAATGTACTCAGAAACATACGGGTGTTTTACGCCGCATCACCGGCTTCTTTCATTGCTTCATCATAAAGTAATTCATTGGCATCAGCAGCATCTCAGTAATTCGGATTCTGCTGCAGGACTGATGCGCCGTTGATCTCCATCAATTCAATTTGTTGCAACGGGATAGGAAACAGCTCGTGTTTGCCCTTTACAAAAACACCTTGCTTGTAATTGCTTGTGGGGTGGTAACCCGGAACAAGCGCTTCGCGTTGCATGAGCGTGTTGTGCACGGCGGCCTGATCGTAGTCATTACCGTCGTAACGCCTCATGTCAAGAAACCGTTGATGCTCCATCGCCAATTCAAGCCTGCGTTCAAACCTTACTGCCTTGCGAGCATACGATTTTCCGTTGGCCGCGAATTGCCCCGAATAAAGGCCTACCTTGTAGTTAGCCGCGGGCACGTTCGAATAACCACCTGTCGGCTTCTTGGGATCGGCATAATTATAAACGAAGCCCTGTGGGTCAGCGGCACGGGCTCTCACAATATTCACATACTCCTCTGCCTTCTCCAGACTTCCGACTTCTAATTCAACTTCTGCTGCCCACAACAGTACATCCGCAAATCGGATTATGTTGAGTGGATTGGTTGTCCCGCCTCCCCCTCCTTCTCGCTCCTTGTTGACATTCGCCTGGGTAGCAATGTTCTTAATGGAGTTGTAAGGTCCAGACGTAAGTTGATTTCTGACCCAGGCTTTTCCGGGATGGACGCCCCAATCAAGATAAGGAATACCCCTTCTGCCTACGTTATGGTCGAGGCGCGAATCAAGCGTGCCGGAATAAGGCGTAAACGCATCACTGGAGTTTAACCCCTGATCGTGCGGAATCGGAGTCTCATGATAAGTATCCAGCAATGGCAATCCGGTGACGGCGTCGGTTTGGTAAGCATTTACGAGATCAAACGTAGGCTGATACCAGCCATAGCAGCATGTGGCAGGGCCGCCAAAGGTGCCATTATAGAAATCCATAGGGTTGCCGTTGTTCCCGTTTGCGCCGTCATTCACAGACATCTGCGCGGTGAACACCGACTCGGAACCGTTCTTTGTTGCTGCGCGGAAGTTATCTCCATACTTCGGAAGCAACGCATACTTTAGTCCTTTGGAAGTAACTCCGTTTGCGATAATATCCTCCAGCAGCGGTTTCGCCTCGGCAAACTTCTTTTGGAATAAGTAGGTCTTGGCCAGATATGATTTGGCAGCCCACTTGTTTGCCCTTCCAACTTGTGACTTTGTATTCGTCAGATTCTCCGCAGCAAACTGAAAGTCCGCCTCGATCTTCGGGTAAATAGGTTCCGTGTTCGGAACGAAATAATTCTTTGTTGAATAGTTTATTGTTTCGTCAATCCATGGAACATTTTTCCACAAGGCGGCAAGTGTGAAATAGTAATGACCGCGCAGAAATCTCGCCTCTGCTTCAAGCTGAATGGCATCTTCCGGTTTTAAATCTCCGGCTTTTGGAAGGAATTTCAACACGTCATTGCAACGCTGAATTGCCGAGTACAAGAACATCCACCGCTCGTTGAATTGAGACATTGACGCGTCGATCAGGAAAGTGTTGATAGCGCTTGCACCTGACTCGGTTCCGATGCGCGCATCGTCGGGGGCCAGCAGGACAGTCCATCCCGAAGTATACCCGCCTCCGGCTGCACCGCCGCCATCCAGCAATGCATACGCTCCGACCAGCAACCCTTCCACACCTGCCGCCGTGGACAAGGTGTTTTCACTTATCGAGCCAAAGGGCTCTTTTTCTAAAAAAGTCTCACTGCAAGATGTAGACATCAACACCAATGCGATCCCTGCGATTAGTGATTTATTATAGATTTTCATGATTGCAAACTTTAGTTATATAGAAGTTAGAACGACATGTTTAATCCGAAAATCAAACTGAATTCATTATTAGGATAGGCGCCGTGGTCGACTCCGAAGTTCGATGAAGATCCTCCGAGCTCCGGATCAGGACCCGAATAGTCCGTAATCGTGAAAATGTTCGAGGCTTGTGAGTACACGCGCAATCTGCTAATGCGTATCTTCTCCAGCACCGAGGGGTTCACGCTGTATCCGAGCATCAGCGTCCGTAACCTTAAATAGGATCCGTCTTCTATGAAGAATGAGCTTGATGTTCCATTCGTGCTGAAGCTTGAAGTGGTCTCAACCCTCGGAATGGTTGTATTCATGTTCTCCGGCGTCCATGCATGCTTCAGATCGTTGCTCTTTTGCTCTTTGTACGCCTGCATGAAGTGTGTGTAAGCTTTTGAAGCGTTAAACAGTTCAGCTCCCTGCGATCCGTACAGGATCCCGGAAAGATCAAACCCCTTGTAATCAAACCCTAGCGTAAGGCCATAAGTAAAATCCGGGTTGGGATGCCCAAGGTGAACGCGGTCGTCCGGAGTTATCGCACCGTTATTGTCTGTGTCCTGGAACCGGAAACGACCTGGCGCCGCTGCCGTCTGCACCGGAGCCTCAGCAACTTCCTGATCCGAATTGAAAAGCCCCACCACTTTGTATCCATAGAAGGAGCTTACAGGATGGCCTTCCTCATTCCGGGAAATACTTCCGATAGCATATCCACTTCCCGAATAGAAATAACCTGGATCAGGGATATCAACCACCATGTTCCTGTAAGAAGTGACATTCAGTGCGACGTTGAAATTCAGATCGCTTTTTATTTTCCCACGGTACCGTACCGTTGCGTCCACACCGGAGTTCTGAATATCGCCTATGTTAACAGTAGGCGCTGTTGCATCACCAAGGATCACCGCAGGCAGTGGCTGTGAGAACAAAAGGCCATTAATCGCCTTCTTGTAATACTCTATTGAGAAGTCGAGCTTATAATCAAATACAGTAGCATCAATTCCGATGTTGGAGATGACATTTTCTTCCCACCCTGTAGCAAAGTTTCCAATGCGGGTCTGAGCAAATCCCTGAACGGTAGAGTTGCTGGCTCCGTTCAGGTCATAATAGGTTTTGGAAAGGCTGCTGCCGAAGAGAAAGAATGAGTTGTCTCCGCTTACGTTGTTTTGAGAACCCAAAACTCCATAGCTGGCCCTCAATTTCAGATCTTCTAGCCACGTCACACCTGTCATGAAATTTTCTTCGGATATGCGCCATCCCGCGGAAGCGGAAGGAAAAACGCCGTAACGTTTCTCCGGACCAAATCTTGATGAGCCATCACGACGGAGGGTGAATCCGAAAATATATCGGTCAGCAAATGAATAATCCAAACGACCAAAGATCGAGAACAGTGAATTTGATGAAATCGAACTGCTTGTGCTCAGGTTCGTTGTGCCATTGTTAAGGATGAGGTAGTTGAAATCCTCAGAAAAATATCTGGCCGAACCCCCATTGACACTTCGAGCGTTGGCTTCAATCGCTTCAGAACCAAGCAATACTTTTACATCATGCTTGCCGAACATCCGCCCATAGGTCAGCGTATTCGTCCAGGTCATCGTACTACCAAAGCCAGAACTTACTGCCAGAGCGTTGTCCTGCGTGCTCTTCTCTATGTTTTCCGTCTCTGTCGCCGTGAAATTCTGGTCGTATGAATTCCGGATGTTATACCCGATACTCGTTCTGGCTGTCAGATTTTTAAATAGATCTACTTCCGCAAATGCATTTCCAATGACATACCATGCCGAATTTATATCCTTTTGCGTGTTGCGTACCTGTACTGCCACGGGTTGCCCGATCACACCGAGATCGGGTCCTCCATAGGTACCAGCGAAGTTGCCCATGATATCCCGCAACGGTACGATCGGTACCATCCGGTACGCAGCCGATATTGGCCCCGTGATATTAGGAACATCCCGATAAATGACGTTTGCGTTTTCACCCACCCGTATTTTTTTTCCGATATTGAAACTTGTGTTGATTCGCGCTGCATACCTTTTCTCCTGGGTTTCAACCAGCGTTCCTTGACGGTTATCGTACGAAAATCCGAACAGATACTTCGTTTTCTCCGTTCCACCACTGGCACTAAGGCTGTGGTTCATCATTGGTGCTTTCTTGTAAAGATTATGAAACCAGTCTTCACCTTCCTTGTTCACTTTTTGTATGATGTAATTCCGCCCGGTGTTGCGCGCTTCATAGTTGTACAATGACGGATCGACGGCCGCATCTCCTTCCATGGCGGAACCCGCGCCACTCGGACCTCTGTATGTGTAGTCTGGCATCCCGTTCTTAAACAATGCATTTCCCGGATAGGCCAAGTTCATCAGGTTCATCCAGTCCCCGGAATTCATTACATTGTAAGGATTCCCGCGCAACGGATACTGCATGCCAAAAGACCCCTGATAGTTGATGACCGGATCTCCGACCTTCCCTTTTTTGGTCGTTACGATTATAACACCATTCGCACCCCTTACTCCATAGATTGCCGCAGAACCCGCATCCTTCAAAATTTGTATCGATTCAATTTCATTAGCATTGATAAGGTTCAGGCTTTGTTCAATCCCATCAACTATGACCAAGGGTTCCGTGTTACCAAATGACGTAACGCCGCGAACAAGGATCTTACTCGCCGTACCGGGCACGCCCGAGTTGATTACATTTACACCTGCAGCCATTCCTTGAAGTGCTTGTTGCGCGTTTCCCGGTGCCGTCTTGGTCATGCCATCCATATCAACGACAGCCACCGCACCCGTGATATCAGCTTTCTTTTGGGTGCTATATCCCACCACAACTACCTCATCCAGGTTGTGGGATGTTTCAGCTAACGACACGTCAATGTTTGTTCTACCGTTAATGGCTACCTCCTCTGTTGAAAATCCGATATAGGTGAAAACAAGAATTCCATCCAGGTCGGGAACTTCTATCGAATATTTACCATCCACATCCGTAACGGTGCCGAGATTTGTTCCCTTTAGAATAACGTTTACACCCGGGATAGACTCGCCACTGGGTGATGTCACTTTTCCGGTTACAATGTCTGCAGCTGGCATTTTCCGCGCGCCATTTGCGCTGGCGAAAGCTCCGCCGGAAGCCGCGAGTGATAACGCTAACAGAGCGAGTATGCATCGCCATGCTCTGTTAAATGGTACATTGGTCAGTAGATATTTTCTCATGCTTGAAAAAGGTTTGTTAGGTATATTCGATAAGTACACTGCAATGCCATAAAAGAAGCCTCACACGAGCCGATTGGTACGTGGATCTTCCCCTAATTCTTTTTTGACGCTGTTACTCGAAAGGAATGCAACTACTGTATCTGACTACGTCAACGAAGAGTTTCCGAGAGAAAGATTAATTATCGCAGGGGCAAAAAGGAACCATAGAGACTGATTGAACAGGCTCCCCAAGCGACCTACACGCAATAGTCAGGGATGTTGCGTTGGTGTACTACTCCGTTGGAAATTTTTTATATCAATGCATCTCCGCCTCAACGCTCTTCAAAGCATGCCGGTAATAATGGAACTCTACATTGGGATGTTCAGCAAGCAGAGACATGGGCACAGCGCTGTCCATAATCTTTTTTGAGATCATGTAAGCTGTAAGACGCATTCCGAACGGGTTGTCGTGAGTTCCGGCCTGCCAGATCGAAACCTTTTCAGACTTCCATGTTTCCAGTGGCCCGACGGTAATGGCCTGTTTGGGAACACCAACGACATAACCACCGCCCGACGTGCGGGCGTTCTGCGCAAGTGTGATCGGATGCAGATCAACGATACGTGTTCCGAGACTGCGATATTCCGCCGGCGTGGGAGGAGCGTCCGTGAATTTCCCCTCGCGCTTGAAAGGATCATTAAACGCCCAGTGTTTCGCGTCGCCCTGTCCCCCTTGCATCACGACACACCGGATCTCGTCGAAACTTTTGGAAAAGGCGGAGATACCCGAGGCAGTAGGAAAGTGAATGTTCTCCGCCGGCATTTGCAGCTCGGGCGAAATTCTGTTAAAAAGAAGTTCTTTATCCGCGCGCGCGAAAGAAAGCGGATGCGACTCTGGCGCTTCTCTTCCGTCGACGTACCACTCGTCCATTCCCCAGAAGTGTGCATTCTTCAGCGAGATCTTCAACTCATTGACCAGTTGCGCCACGAGTGGTAACTGCTCCGTGGGACCAATAGGGCCGCAGATACCCGCAGGCTTCGAGGGCGTAGCCTGCTTCCACGCGTTGATGTATTCCAACGCCTCCGCCAGATAAAATGATTCAAGCGTGTCGTGAAAGATGACTTTGAAGCCGGGACGTGAAAGCCGGAAAATGTCAT
>CBFGXV010000053.1:0-9197 GCA_965652755.1 uncultured Chryseosolibacter sp.
TTATATCTACCTGACCTACGATGCGCCCCGAGCCGGAAATGCCGTGCTGAATATCACGGGCAACAGCATGTGTTACTTCAACGGCGAACCGCGTGGCGGCGACATCTACAGCGATGGCTGGATGGATATTCCTGTGGCGTTGAAAAAAGGTGTCAATGAGATCCTCATCCGCTGCGGCAATTTTTCGCGGTGGCAGGGTGTCCACGCGCAGTTGATACTTTCACCGGGAAAGATCCAAATGAAAACCGACGATGCCACGCTACCACATATTGTTCTCGGAAGGTCAAAAGGCAACCTGCTGGCAGCGGTCGTTGTTGTAAACGACTCCGGAGAGTCGCTTCGGGATCTTGTGCTCACGGCAGATCTCGATGGTAAATCAGTCACCACAAACGCTCCCGAAATACCACCCCATACCATCCGAAAGATTCCGTTCCACTTTGATCCCTCGAACATTTCGTCGAAGAGAAACCACGTTTGTAAACTTCAGCTGAAGCGGAAAGGCAACGTGCTTGATGAAAAGTCATTGACCATTCCCGCTGTAAATCCGGAGGACCATCACAGCTACACGTTCATCAGCGAGATCGACGGCAGCGTTCAATACTACAGCGTTGCGCCTTCGATGGGAGCTGACACGCTTCGACCTGCAATGTTTTTATCTGTTCATGGCGCAGGTGTACAAGCCATTGGCCAGGCGCGCGCCTACAAACCAAAGGACTGGGGTGTATTGGTCGCGCCCACAAACAGAAGGCCGAGAGGGTTTAACTGGGAAGACTGGGGAAGGATCGATGCGCTCGAAGTCCTTGAGCTTGCCACAAGCAGATTTCAACCGGATCCGGAGCGCATTTATCTCACCGGACACTCGATGGGCGGACACGGAACGTGGTACCTCGGTTCAACGTACCCCGACAAGTGGGCGGCGATTGCGCCCTGCGCGGGGTACCCAACCCTCACTGGTTATGGATCGGCAGACGGGAGGATCCCGGACAGCGCACGATCAGACATGGAGCAAACGTTGTTGCGCGCGAGCAATGCCAGCAATGTAATCGCCCTTGCCAAGAACTACAGCAATCACGGCGTCTACATTTTTCACGGCGATGCTGACAGGACCGTACCGGTCACTTTTGCGCGGCAGATGCGCGACCTCCTCGGTAAGTTTCATCCAGACTTCAGTTATTACGAATACCCCGGAGGAAGTCACTGGTTTGGCAACGAAAGTGTCGACTGGCCACCGCTGTTCGATTACTTCCGGTGGCATACCCTGAGGGCCGACAGTACAGTCGACCGGATAAATTTTGTCACGGCTAATCCCGGAGTGTCCGCATCCTTCCGGTGGGCAACGATCGTACAGCAAAACCGTCCGCTGGAGTTCAGTGAAATCAATATTGCGCGCGACAGGAAGGAAAATACAATTACCGGGACAACAGCGAATGTTGCCATGCTAAAGCTTGATCTAACAGGTCATAAGAGTGGAAGCAAGCTTTCCATCACACTGGACTCGTCGGAGCTTGAATACGTTGTTTCTAATGAGCCGCAGATCTTTCTTACCCATGGGTCTACCGGATGGGCTATTGGTTCGGAGCCTGGCGCGAAGGGGAAGAACCCCATCCGTGCCGGCACTTTCAAGGATGGATTTAATCATCGCATGGTATTTGTTTACGGCACGTCGGGAAACCCGGAAGAAGACAAGTGGTCGTATAATAAAGCGCGTTTCGACGCCGAGGTGTGGTATTACAGGGGTAATGGAGCGGTTGACATCGTTGCGGATCGTGTTTTTGATCCGGCAAAATACCCGGACAGAGGTGTTATCCTTTATGGAAATGCATCGAATAATTCGGCTTGGAACAAGCTCTTGGCCAATTGCCCCATCCGCGTCACGCGCGACCTCATTTCTCTCGGCGCCCGCACGATCACCGGGAATGATCTAGCTGCGTATTTCATCTGGCCCCGGGCGGATAGCAATAGCGCCTCCGTTGCGGTGATCTCCGGCACCGGACTAACCGGGCTGCATGCAACTGAAGCAAACCAGTATTTTGCTGCGGGAAGCGGATTTCCGGACTATATGATCTTTTCCACGGAAATGTTGCAGTCCGGGGCCGGCGGAATAAAAGAAGCTGGTTTTTTCGACAATGAATGGCGTCTGCGGCAAGAATAGTTCTGATATGTTTTCCAGCTGAGACGATTTAAGACCGGTTTCAATAAAAGCTCACGCACATCTGGAACTCCCGGATTATTTTCTTAATTTGTCCTGATTTACCTTTCCCTATGTACGGCCTTTACACTCCCATCTTCCTGCTCCAGATGTTCTGCGTCTATCATGCCTACAGGAATAATGCAGAGCAACGATGGTACTGGCTCATATTGCTTTTTCCCTTGATAGGATGTATCGTTTACCTCGTTCATACTTTCAACAATCGCGAGACGATCTCCGCCATTACAGAAAATGTGAGGGGGGCAGTTATCAGTAATTACAGGATCGATCAATTGGAAAAAGCATTGCGTTTCAGTGACAACGTGACGAATAAAGTGAATCTGGCCGACGCTTACGCGGAGATGGGGCGATACAACGAAGCCGTTGACCTTTATTCGGATTGCCTTACGGGATTTATGTCGGAAGACCCCGGCATACAGATGAAACTGTTGTACGCACATTTTATGAATGGCAACTATGCAGAATCAATCGGCATTGGAGACAGATTGGAAGGGGAGCGGTATTTCAAAGATTCCGAAGAACGCGTGGTCTATGCGTGGGCACTCTACAGAGCGGGCAAGACTGAAGTCTCGGAAGCGGTATTCCAAAGCATGAACAAATCTTTTACAAACTACTTTCACCGCCTTGAGTATTGTAAATTCCTGCTGGATCTGAAAAAACAGTCGGCCGCCCAAGAAAACCTCCGGAAGCTCCTGGATGAATTTGACCAGATGCAAAGTTCGGAGCGGAATCTTAAGAGGGGCATACTTCGGCAGGTCAAAGACCTTTACGCTGAAAACTTCAAAGACTAAATTCTTACGTGTGCGATATTTTGCCATCGGTATCCTGGCTTTTTTTTCAATTGCAGGGGAGGAGCAGCCCCGCCGGAGTATACTCGCTAACACACCTGCGACCGGCACGATTCCCTGTGACGATAAGAATATTCCGCGCTACAGCGCACATTCCGCTGCCACACCACCGGAAATGGATGGCAGGCTCGACGAGGACATCTGGAAAAATGCGCAGCGCTCGTCTCGCTTTGTTGACCTCGTTCACGGAACCCCAACGCTGTTTGATACCCGCGCGGCAGTGCTGTGGGATGATGAATATCTCTACGTTGGATACTGGATCGAGGAGCCCAACGTCACAGCCACGTTGACCGAACGCGATGCGCCCATCTATACCGATAATGATGTTGAATTGTTTATTGCGGGCCGCGATGGGTACTATGAGCTTGAGATCAATGCGCACGCAACGATCTATGAAGTCCTCTTTTTCTGGGACGAAGCTTTTCAACGCTATGGCTATGCGTCGCTTCCGGAATTCGACCGCTCACAACCACAGGCAAAGTCTTTTAATGGGGTTGGATTTAAAGATCATCCGCGCGGCCGGCGTACAGGATTTTTCAACTGGGATTTCCCGGGGCTCCGGAAAGCGGTACATATCGATGGCACGCTGAACGACGGCAGTGATGTCGACAAAGGATGGACTGTTGAGCTCGCGCTGCCGTGGTCCGGCCTGACGTCTCTGATGAAAGCTGAGGGCCGATCGCTTCCGCCACGTGATGGAGACGTATGGCGCATGGATTTCTCCCGGTTTAATACTTACAAAGCCCCGGCGCCGCCGAAAGACTCCGGAGGGTGGGCGTGGAGCGCACATGGTGTATGGGACTCGCACGTTCCGGAATGCTTCACTTACATAACTTTTGAACGGAATTAGGATTTTCAAACGCGCGGCAAAAAAAAGAGGAAGACTAATGTCTTCCTCTGTTGTTTTCCGAGGATCTCGGGTTGTCACCCCGGCTGCCCGATCGGTGAGGGCTTGATTCACTGCGCGACGGGCCGGGAGACGAGCGCTGTACACTCGGCGCGGGAGAAGAACGTTCTACGCGGGGAGGAGGCGAAGAGCGTTCTACACGGGGAGGGGGTGAAGAGCGCTCTACACGGGGAGCCGGCGATGATCGCTGAATCTCCGGAGATGGTGACGAGCTCCGCCTGTCGTAAGAGGACGATCTCGTTGCTGGCTGATGCTCAACAGGACGGCTGTTCCTGATGGTTTCAGACGAACGCGTAGCTGGGACGTTACTTCTTCTTATTTCTGTTGGATTGCGCTCCACCTCGGTGCGCATACTGCGCTCGTTAACAGTGGAACGCTCTCTGCCCGCTGGATTGCCTTGCGTCCTGGATGTTCTTTCAGTTTGAAAGTCGCGGTTGCTTTGTACCTGACGACGTGTCTCGCCGCGGGTTTCCGGCGTCATGACCGGCCTGCGTGAATCGTTTCTGTTGATATCACGGTCCGTGTTCCTCTCGTAGGTGCGCTGACTGTCAGTGATCGCGGTGCGGGATCCCGATGATGAGCGGCCATTCGAGGGACCTTCTACTTCACCGGAGCCTCTTTCCCTGTTGCGGTATGAGTCGGACCCGCGTTCGGGATGGGCGCCGTTCCTCGAAGACCTGTCGTTGTCAACGAAAGACGACCTGCGTCCTTCAAACCGGTCGCGGTCGTGATAATGCGTCCGGTAGCGATGAACCTGGTCGCGATGGCGGTGGTGAACGATAACGGAAGTAGATCTGTACGGGTGATATATTTCGTGCGCGTAAACCACGCGACGTGTATAACAGGGCGCGTAATACGAATAGTAAGGACGCCAGATCGGATGATAATGAACGTAGGCTACGGGTCGCCATGCACGCCACCAGATCGGACGATCGTACCAGCCCCAGGGCGAAACCCAGCCGGTATAGTAAGGACCGTAAACATATTGTACGGAAGGCCATGCCCACACGTTCACAACAGTGCGCGTGGTCCGGGTACCCGCATAAGTGCGGACTTCCTGCGTAGGCTCAATGATCGTTTCGATGCCATAGATATCTTCATCGCCGATGATCTGCAGCACAGCCTTGCCGTTAGCAAGTTTTTCAAGCGTGATGACCGCAATATCCTGCACCTCCGATTCCGAGATCACGGCCTGGATGATAAAAGCGTGTACGTTGCCCTGATAGCGGTCATGCACACGGATATAGTCAATATACCCGTCGCCGTTCAGGTCCAGGTTATTAACCTTCGAGTCGGGAGAGTTCAGCAGCCTTTCAAATTCTTCAGGGGAATCCGACTGCTTGAAAAGTTCGAGTGCGCCTTCGAGGCTGAAGTTATCACCCGGCACCTCAGCTTCAACTGCCTGACCATAGGAGAATGTTCCGCAGAACACCAGGGCCAGCACCGACAACATCTTTAAGGTTTTCATATAAGCGTAGTTAATACCCCAACGGAATGCAAACGGCGGGCCAGTTTTAGTTGTTTTTGTAAAG
Source organism: uncultured Chryseosolibacter sp. (assembly GCA_965652755.1). GTDB lineage: Bacteria > Bacteroidota > Bacteroidia > Cytophagales > Cyclobacteriaceae > Chryseosolibacter. The sequence goes on from CBFGXV010000053.1 coordinate 5,497, forward strand.
CAGGTCATTTGATTGCCAAAATGTTAGGGTTGTGTTTGCAGGTGGATCCAATCCGGGTTTCCCAAAGGCAGTTACCCGCCTGGCCATGCATGGATTAAGTCTTTACGAGTACGATCATTTCATTGTGTTTGGCAATAAGCCGGTCAAAAAACGCGCGAAGATTGCCATATTCCTCCCGCCCGAACCAGGTCCTCTGGATGTTGAATGCGAATACGACAACAACGTTCTTTCCATCATCGAGCGTTTTGAAAGAAGCGGTTATAGTTTTATCAGGAAAGGAGATCGCCTGGCTGGCTGGAACAGTTTCAACCTGATATCCGGCTGGAATAGCCAGATTTAACATCAGTGTCTGCTCTGATTGCTGATCCATCTGTATGGGAAATTCCCTGGTCTCCTCCAGAAAAGGATTTGCTGCTACCTTCAGCAGGATGTAAGGGTCGATGAAGATCCTGGTGCCGACGGCGTTAATGTTTCCCGTTGCGACGCCATAGTGCGTAACGGAGAAGTTCAGGTCATCACCAATATTCCGGGCGATACGGATGCTATCCCCGATCCATCCATCATTGAATTTTGTTTCCTTTCGATAGGACTCCAAACCCAGCGTTTCAAACTTTTTGTTTTGTTCAATAGCCCGATACCCCTGATTCAGGATCGTGCATCGACCTTTTAATGCGAGTTCAGGTGTTATCGAAAACCACGCATTCGCTTTGATCCTTTCTTTGATGTCTGGCTCGAGTGGTACCCAGTGCGGCCCGGTTTCAGAGATAATCAGCCCGTCAGAATTAAAACAGCGTTGTGGTACGATGTTAAACGGAAGTTTCGGATCTGTCGCATCGAGCAAGTATTGCTCTCGGGCAACCAGGATCCGGCAAAGCATATAATTAAATTGGCTGGCAGAAGGTATGTCTTTCCTGGTAAGCCCATTTTCTTTTGTGCTCAACAGTACAAATTCCGGATTGAGGCCTGCCCATTCGAGCATTCCATACAACAGCATATTCAATTCAGCCGAATTCCCTTTTTTCTCCTCGAACATGCTTGAATATTTGCTGGCAAGAAAAGCATCATACCCCGTCCATGTATAGTTCGCCTTGACATAGGAGGAGATCAGTCTGGCTTGTTCGAGTGGATCTTTTAAAGAATCCAGCGCTGTTTTTATTTTTCGCTTTGTATAGATGTGCTCGAATTCATTTTGCCATTCAGTGTACCATGCAAGGTACGCGCGGTTGATGTCCGCCCATGCCTCCTGCCGGCTCCAGAATTCGATCCTCGCAAAGTAATTAACCAACGGCGGCATTAGGGGTTCCGTCTCAAACGCCGGAATGTTTTCAAAAACCCAGCGGTAATACAATCTCTTGTATTTCGGATCGAATATCGACGGAGGGTAATCACCGTAGGTCACATAGGTCAACTTCTGATGCGCCATCAATAAAAACTCGCTCCACAAGACCGGTACTTCATCCTGGATGAACCACGTAGGTATGCCGGGATAATTGACTCTGGACTTGTATTTTAGCTCGATTATGCAGCCCTCCCGGAGATTGGTGAGACTTACAATTTTCTCCCGGTTGGATTTGATGTCCTTAAAAATTGCGTCCTTCTCGACAACATCGGACACGATTTTCCCTTCTTCCAGGTAATAAGTCGCAGCCCTTACTTTCGTCGTTGTTTCGAAGTAGCTGCCAAGTTTGAAGTCACCCCATTTATCGATCGCTTCCTTGTCATTGATCTTCACCCTGACGTGGCGTTCGATGGTCGGCTGGTCACCAGCCACGTATGTCCCCTTATTGAAAATTATTACCGACGACGAGACAGAATCCAGGCGTGTGACGCTGAAATCTTCCGGCGTGATGCTTCCAAATTCAGGGGTCTGCTGGGCAGATGCAAGAATAGAATAACAGATGATAATCGATGCCAGGATAATTCTCATGAGTCAAAGTTGCGTTTTCATTTACACGATACACGTCAGAAGAAAGATCAGGAACGAGCGCACAGGTTCCATGTGATTTATTTTAGAGGGGACCGGTCTGTTAAGTTAGTTTTTTTGCCACAGGCGTGCAAGGCTCATGGTGGATGTTTACACTTCCGAGGCTCATGAACGTGCATCGGCGAGATAACTGCCAGCCCATATTGGCCAGGGGAACAAGCCAACGGACGAGATTCATGTGATGGTGAGAACCCTAGGGGAGCGCTAAACGACCGAAGGCCTGACAAAAAACAGCCGCTTCGTGCCATGTGTAATGTTTCTGTTCATTGTGAAGCGTTGCGCGACGGGCTAATTCTGAAATTGATATTGATTTTCAACAATTTAATAAACCCCTTTATGATCATTTATGGAAGTCGCTCGTCTCATGTAAAGAGTATCCAACTCGACAATGAGGCCTGCCCGCATTGCAGCGCAAATGGTTCTGTTACCATGTCTACGTTCTCGCGTTACGCCCACGTTTTCTGGATACCATTTTTTTCGCTCGGCCGTTTTAGCGTGTCGCAGTGCCAGCACTGCAAGCAAACGCTCACTGTTAAAGAAATGCCCGCCCAGATACGTGCTTACCATCACAGGAATGTCACAGAAACCCGGTTGCCTTGGTGGCAGTTTGCAGGCGTAGCGTTGCTCTCAGTCGGAATCGCGTTCGGTGTTTTTGCCAACAACATCGATAAGGAAGTACAGGCAGAGCGCGTGAAAAGTCCCATGGCCGGAGACGTTTATGAACTAAAGACGAATGAAGGTGCTTACACGACTTTCCGGATCGTCAATGTGAAGATGGATACCATTGCAGTACACCTCAACAATTACGAAGTCAAGACCGTTTCCGGGATCAATCAGTTGGATAAGGATGAGAATTACTCCGACTCAACGTATCTGATACCGGTTTCAACCCTTCAGGAGATGTTCACCGCCGGAGAGATTGTGGATATCAACCGCCGTTGATCAGAATTCGCCGCATCCGCGGATGCGGCGATCGTTCACTCATACGTGTGTTGTGCGCATCACTTCGATTCCAGGGCAATCCTGATGTGTTCGAGGTGATGCTTTACATGCCATGCCGTCATCGCGATGGCCTGCTTCTGGTTTAATGTCATTTTTCTCACAGGATGATAGTACGATATTTCGTGCTGGCTTTCATCCAAGGACTTCATGAGTTGTACAAATCGCCTGGTAATGGCCTCGAACATTTGCAGTGAATCTGCAACAGGCGAGTCGAGGCCATCCGCCGTGTGGGCCCAGCCTTCGATATTCACCAATGTGATCTCTTTGTAATCGGATTCGGTCAGCGCTCTCTTCATGCGGAAGAAGTGGAGCAACTGCATATCCGCCACATGGTTGACGAGCTGCTGAACATTCCACGCTCCTTCGCGGTAGGTTTTTCCCAGATCACGCTCGCCCAGATCCCGCGTTGCACGCATATATTTTTCCGGCGCGGAAGAGATCGTTTCAATCAGCTCGTCGAGCTCTGCTTTGCTTATGTTCGCACTTGCCGTAAACGGGCCAATGGGGAATTTCCTTTGAGTGAGTTCAGCGTCGGTCATGGGAATTGAAAAGTTTGTGGCAAATTAATAGCTCTGGATCAAACAACAAAGTCGTAGAGGTGTTGAGGTGTTGGGGTGTTGAAGTGTTGAGGTGTTGGGGTTGGTGGGGCGGGTAAGTTCGGCTACCCGGCGTTGAGGGGGTGTTTAATGTGCGATGGGTTAATGTGTTCGTGTGC
>CBFGXV010000054.1:0-9121 GCA_965652755.1 uncultured Chryseosolibacter sp.
AGATTCATATCGCCAGTTAGTTCAATCTCCGGACGATTTCCCCGAAGTTCAGATCTTGCCAGTTTGCAGCGATTCCGGGTTGCCTCATTACCTCATCCATGATCACAGACTGTTTTTTGCCTGCGTGATACGCCTGGGAATATCGGATGTCGGCGCGAAATGTCACCATGGTGTAGAGGGGTATCCATTTTTCAGGATAGAGTTCGTGGAGCTTCGCCTCGATCTTCTTACGCAATAAGAATTCAGGGTCGGCCACCAGATCGCGCATTTCGACGAAGTTGTCGAAAGCCAGCTGTGCAATGGAATCCGTATCTTCTTTGCGCAGATGCTGAAATTCCTTCAGCGCAGCAGGCCACTGATCGCTGTGCCGGTCGAGTAATTCGTTCAGGATCCTGCAATCTTCAAATCCGGCATTCATTCCCTGTCCGTAGAATGGAACGATCCCGTGTGCAGCGTCTCCGATAAGAAAAGTGTTGTTTCTGATCCACGGAAAACATTGGATCGTGACGAGTGACGAAGTCGGGTTGGTTTTGTAGTCGCGCAGGAATTCCGGCATAAGGCCGACAGCATCGGGAAAAATTTTGCTGAAGAAGGATACGATCTTGTCGTCACTTGAGAGTGATGCGAAGGAGACCTCTCCCTCAAAGGGAAAAAAAAGTGTGCAGGTAAACGTTGCGTCGGGATTTGGAAGCGCGATCATCATAAAACTCTCGCGGGGCCAGATGTGCAGTGCGTGTTTTTCTAAAAGATATCCGCCACTCGTACCCGCAGGTATCTGAAGTTCCTTGTATCCATGTTCAAGGTAGGACTGCGAGTAGTTGTACCGGTCTGTGATCTGCATGGCCGATCGCACGGCAGAGAAAACGCCATCGGCTCCCACCAACATATCAAAATCCGGGGAGGTGGTTTTCCTGTCTGTCGTCTGGAAGGTGGCGCTTGTACTGTGGAGGTTCACCGAAACACTGCGGTGGTCAAAAAAAAGTCGGACACCGTTTTTTTCTGCCTCATCCAATAGTATGCTGTTGAGCCCATTGCGCGATACCGAATTGATGTACTGTCCCTCTTTTCCATAGGGGAGAAAAGAGAGTTTTCCCGAAACGTCATGAATCACGCGGCCATGCATGGGTATCGCGAGCTCTTTTACAGCGGACGCAAGTCCGATTTCTGAAAGCGCTTTTATTCCCCGTGTGCTTAGTGCAAGATTTATCGACCGTCCCTCATCCGAACTCTTTAGCCGGACGTCTCCACGCCTTTCGAAGAGCGAAATGCGATAACCTCTTTTCGCCAGATAAATTGAGAGCAGGGTGCCTACAAGTCCGGCGCCGATAATCCCGATGTGTTTGGGTGCATTCATCTTGGTTTAATCGGCATTCAGGCCTTTAGTGCTTTAATAAAAATTTCCGCGAACCTGAATACATCCTCAAAGCTATTGTAGAGTGGTACCGGTGCAAGTCTCATCACGTTTGGCTCGCGCCAGTCTGCAATGACTCCCGCTCCGGCCAGGCGTTCAAAAACTTTCTTGCCATTTTGTATCATGAACAGCGAAAGCTGGCAGCCGCGTTCGTTGGGGTTTGCCGGAGTAAGAAGTTCATAATAATGATTTTCAGGATCGATGGTATTGAGCCAAAACTCCAGATAGCCGGTGAGTTGTACGCTTTTTTTTCTGAGAGCCTTCATCCCGGCTTCGCGGATGATCTCAAGGGACGCCAGGTGCGCGGCGCCTTGCAGCACCGGGTGGTTCGATAACTGCCATCCGTCCGCGCCGGTCATGCCATGGAACCCTTTCTTCATTGCGAAGCGCTCTTTCTCGTTGTGTCCCCACCATCCTGCAAAACGTGGCAAGTCGAAATTTTTCCCGTGACGTTCATGAACAAAGGCGCCGGCGATGGCGCCGGGCCCGGAATTCAAATATTTGTAACTACACCAGGCGGCAAAGTCTACTCCGTCATCGTGAAGGTTGAGCTTTACATTTCCCATGGCATGCGCCAGATCAAAACCGACGATCGCGCCTGCTTTATGCCCGCGGTCTGTGATTGTCTTCACATCGAAAAACTGGCCAGTGTAATATTGTACGGCCCCAAAAAGAATCAGGGAAAGGTTCTCTGCATTTTCTTCGATGACGCGCACGATGTCTTCCGTTCTCAGATATGACTCACCTTCCCGCGGCCTGATTTCAACAAGCGCTTCTGCAGGGTCGTAGCCGTGATATTTCAATTGCGATTCAAAAACGTATTGATCAGACGAGAATGCACCAGCCTCAGCAAGGATCTTGAACCGTTTGCCCGATGGCCTGTAAAACGAAACCATGAGGAGATGCAGGTTCACCGTCAGCTGATTCATTGCCACAACTTCCGACGTCTTCGCGCCGGCAATGGCGGCCAATGCTTTCTTGGTGAATTTGTGGTATTCGACCCAGGGGCGGCGCGCATGCACATGACCTTCAACACCCAGCCGCGCCCAGTCGTCCAGTTCCTCGTTCACAATCTCTCTGACCGCTTTTGGCTGAAGACCCAGCGAATTGCCCGTCAGATATATGGCCGGTTTTCCATTCAGGGTTGGCAAGTGGAATTTGTTCCTGAAGGCGCGCAATGGGTCGCTCTTGTCCAGTTTACGGGCGAAACTCAGGGATTTTTCATAGATCATGTCCGTCGCTAAAGCAAGTTGTTGTGTGGTTCAACGAATAGTCCGTATTCAGCTACGCTTCAAATAGCTTTAATTGCTCGGAAAAGGCTCCTTCATGCTGGAGCAGCCATAACTTTTTATCCATACCGCCGCCATAGCCGGTTAGCTCCCCATTTTTCCCGATCACGCGGTGGCAGGGAACAATGATGGCAATCGGGTTCTGGCCATTCGCCAGTCCAACCGCGCGCACACTATTGATGTCGCCGATGCGAATGGCAAGTTCCAGATACGAAATTGTCTGTCCGTAAGGGATTGTAAGTAACTCGCTCCATACCTTGTTCTGAAAGTCAGAACCCGACAAGTAGACGTCCACATTAAAAAACTTCCGCCCGCGAAGAAAATATTCTTCGAGCTCAAGGATACATTGATCAATTACCGGCGTTGTTGTCGATTGCGATCGTTCACCGTTGAAAAAGTGAACTCCGTTGATCTTGTCTCCCACCGAGGTGATCATCAGATCGCCAAGTGGAGAATTATAGTAGGCTAGTCCGTTCATTATACAAAGCGCGGATCTGCCTCCATCACTGTTCCGCATTTCTTACACGTGCGTAACTCTTTGGAACTGTAGAAATCCCTGAAACGCGGAAGAAAATCCTTTTCGATGTTTTCAAGATGAAACTTGTATTCGTGAAGCTTGTTGTTACAGTTCTCACAGAACCACATCAATCCATCGTCCTCAGTGGTCGTACGCTTACATTCGATAACCAATCCGATCGTGTTTGCAGGGCGGATAGGCGAGTGAGGAACTTTGCCCGGAAGCAGGAACATGTCGCCCTCTTTAAGGGTAAGGGCTACAGCTTTTCCTTCTTCCTGAATTTTCACTGTGATATCCCCCTCCAGCTGATAATATAATTCTTCCGTCTCATTATAATGATAGTCCTTGCGCGCATTGGGGCCTGCGACGATCATCACGATATAGTCCCCTGCCTCGGCATAGAGATTTTTGTTGCCAACGGGAGGTTTAAGCAGATCGCGGTTTTCATTGATCCACTGTTTAAGATTAAAGGGTCTGCGAATAGCCATCTGAACAAAAAGTTATGAATGATAAACTCAATTATTTCATTAAAATTACTAAGAATTTGATTAAGGATTTGACATGGATCTCAATTTAGACGGCAGGCGGGCATTAGTCTGCGGCAGCACCCGTGGCATTGGCAAGGCAATTGCAATCGAGCTGGCGATGCTCGGGGCCTCAGTAACACTGGTGGCCAGAAATCCGACTGCGCTCGAGGCTACTGTACGGGAACTGCGCACTTCCGGAGGACAACGGCACGAATATTTAATTGCTGACTTTGCCTTTCCGGATAAATTGAAGGAAGTGGTCGAACAATACGTGGCAGATAACGAGGTGCATATTCTCGTGAACAATACGGGCGGGCCGCCGGGTGGTCAGGCGATCGATGCTGATCCGCAAGACTTCCTTCGCGCTTTTTCAGCGCACCTGATTTGCAACCAGATCCTGGCGCAGGCAGTAGTCCCGGGAATGAAGAGAGCAGGCTTTGGAAGAGTGATCAACGTGATCTCTACGTCGGTGAAAATTCCAATCCGCGGACTGGGCGTGTCAAATACGATCCGTGGCGCTGTTGCTAACTGGTCGAAAACCCTCTCTCTGGAACTGGCAGCTTTTGGAATCACGGTGAACAACGTGCTGCCTGGCGCAACAATGACCGATCGGCTCACCGAACTCAACCGGTTGAAGGCTGAAAAAACGGGGAAGCCCATTGAGGCTATCACGGATGAAATGATAAGAGAAATTCCCGCGGGCAGACTAGCGCTTGCTCATGAGGTTGCTGCTGCGGCCGCCTTTCTGGCGAGTCCTGCGGCAGGTTATATTAATGGAATTAACATTCCGGTCGATGGAGGTCGGACCGGAAGTTTGTAGATTGCGAATCGGTGTTATGATAATTTTTTTGTTACTTCTTTTTTGCGCCAACACGGCTGAAGGACAACCGCCCGTCATTCTCCATGAAACGTTTGATGATAACAAGTATGGTTGGTTTGAGGGCGAAACCAGGGATTATCGGGTTGCGATCGAGGCTGGTAAATATGTTATCGATGCTCCTGAAGGAGGCTGGATGTCATACCTGGCCCCCTACGTTGAGTATCACAAGGATTTTTCGCTTGAAGCGAGTTTTACGCAAGTCGACGGGAAGGATAACAATGGTATCGGATTCATCTGGGGATTTGATGGTAAGGAAGGAATGAACAATTTCACGTTTACCACCAGTGGTTATTTCCGCATTTATTGTTCTGACAAGACCCTTGGAGTCTCCGACGAGTGGAGAGAAACGGATCTCGTCAAACCGATGGGGCAGGAAAACAAGCTGAAGATTGAACAAATCAACAATGTTGTTACATTCTATCTCAACGGTAAAAAACTGACTACGGCGAAGGGTTTTCCCTGGCATGGTAAATACGTCGGTTTTGTTACCTACACGCAGATGAAACTGGTGGTCGATGACTATATTTTCAAGCACGATATCCGTATTAACCTGCCCGCATCCGCTACAACGTCCGGGCTGAGGGAAAATCTGGGATCATCCGTGAATTCACGTTTCGACGAGGTGAGCCCAAAAATATCGTCGGACGGCAGAACACTTTATTTTGGAAGAAAACACAGCCCTGAAAATGTCGGAGGTGTGAAGGACCGCGAAGACATCTGGGAATCTCATACCATCGATGGCGTTCAATGGTCGCGAAGTGTCAACCTCGGTGAACCTGTTAATACACCGGTCACGAACAATCTCGTTTCGGTGAGCACGGATAACAATAGCTTTCTTTTCCACATAAACGACGGATTCGCATTCCGGCATCGCACTGCCACAGGCTGGTCGGCGCTACAGGATCTCGGCATCCGTTTCAGGAATGAATCAGATTTCCTGGAAGGAAGCCTTTCGCCAGACGGCAAGGCGATACTGTTTGTCGCCAAGCTGAAGGCAAATGCCTATTATCGCGCTGACGAGAAGGAGCGCGACATTTATGTTTGCGAAAAAAAGGCCGATGGTACATGGAGTGCACCGATCCATACAGGCAAAATCTTAAACTCTCCGGGCGATGAATATTCGCCCTTTCTCTCAGCCGATAATAAAACCCTCTACTTTGCTTCCAACGCCAGAGCTGGATACGGCGACGTAGACATTTTTATGTCACGACGCCTATCGGAGGGCTGGGACAAATGGTCAACGCCGGTTAACCTTGGGCTGGGTATAAATACCGTTGGCTTTGATGCGTACTACACCATCCCGGCTTCCGGCGAATATGGATACATGGTCAGTAACATCAACAGCCAAGGCCTCACTGATATCATTCGTTTCAAGATCCCTGAGACTGTTAAGCCTGATCCTGTTGTGCTCGTAGAGGGAAAGGTGCTGAACGCTAAAACTCAAAGACCACTCGAGGCTGTCATCCGGTTTGACGACCTGAAGACGGGAAAAGAGGTGGGTGAAGCACGCTCAAATCCGCGGACTGGAGATTTTCGCATTGCATTGGCCGCCGGAAAAAATTACGGCTATCACGCAGCCGCACCAGGATATCTTTCGGTGAGCGAAAACCTCGAGCTCATTGATCTGACGGAGTATGACGAGCTGAGGAAAGATCTTCTATTGGTTCCCATCGAAATAGGCGAGTCCATCCAGCTTCGCAACGTTTTTTTTGTGCAGAGCCGGGCGGAATTGCTTCCGGAATCATATCCCGAACTCGACCGCCTTGTCCGCATCATGAAAGACAATAAAACCATAGAAATACAACTTGAAGGCCACACCGATGGAAGAGGGGATCCGAAAGCGAACCTGGACCTTTCGGAAGAACGCGTCAAGGCCGTCAGGCAATATTTGATTTCGAAGGGCATCCCGGAAAAAAGAATTGTCGGAAAGGGTTTCGGCGGAGCAAGGCCTATGTTCGCCAATGACACCGAAGAGAACCGCCAGCTCAACCGACGTGTGGAATTCAAGATCACGAAGAAGTAGAGCATAGTTAAATGCAGAAATGCAGCCAAAGCCTGACGTAAAACCTTCGCTTGTTCCAAGGTCGCAGATAGTCCTGTGTCATACAATGCTCGCGATGCCATATGCAAAAAATAAACAATTACATCAACGGACAGTTGCAAGCCCCGGTGTCACGTGGGTATCTCGATAACCTGGATCCGGCGGAGGGAAAGGTCTACAGCCTGGCGCCCGACTCTGATGCCGAAGATGTAAAGCTCGCAGTGGACGCTGCATCCAAAGCGTTCCCGGATTGGTCAAGCATGCAGGTTGAAAAGCGATCTTCATTGCTGATGAAGCTGGCCGATCTTGTTGACCGCGACCGCGAGAAGCTTGCGTATGCAGAAAGTGTCGATACCGGAAAACCCCTTTCGCTGGCACGCTCTCTGGACATTCCACGTGCATCGGCGAACATCCGTTTTTTCGCAACGGGAGCGATCCACTTTTCCACCGAAGCGCACGTCACGGGAAATGAAGCTGTGAATTATACTTTGCGCACGCCCACAGGGGTGGCGGGATGTATATCGCCATGGAATCTGCCGCTGTATTTATTCACCTGGAAGATAGCCCCTGCGTTGGCTTCGGGCTGTACCGTAGTGGCGAAACCTTCCGAGTTGACGCCCATGTCGGCGTTCATGCTCTCACAGCTCTGTATAGAAGCCGGCATTCCGCCCGGCGTGCTGAATGTTGTTCACGGCCTGGGCGCAAAAGTGGGGCAGTCGATTGTGGAGCACCCTGGTATCCCCGCCATTTCTTTTACAGGGGGAACCGCTACCGGCAAGAAAATAGCATCAACGGCGGCGCCTCACTTCAAGAAGTTGTCCCTGGAGCTCGGAGGAAAAAATCCGAATATCATTTTCGCCGACTGCGACTTCGAGCGCGCTCTGGAATCTACAATACAATCGTCATTTTCAAACCAGGGCGAGGTCTGTCTTTGCGGTTCGCGGCTCTTCGTTGAAAGAAGCATATACCAGAAATTTGTAGACCGGCTTGTCGACAAAACCCGGTCTCTCGTCACGGGCGACCCGCTCCAGGAGAAGACAAACATCGGTGCCCTTATCTCCGGGGGACATATGAATAAAGTGCTCAGTTACATTGGATTGGCAAAGGAAGAAGGCGGCGGGATATTAACCGGAGGCACTCCACTGAAGATTCCCGGTCGATGCGAGAATGGATTTTTTGTCGGCCCTACGATCATTGCAGACCTCGATTGTAATTGCAGAACAAACCAGGAGGAGATCTTTGGTCCTGTGATCAGCCTGATTCCATTTGACTCTGAAGCACAGGTAATTCACGAAGCGAACAATACGCCTTACGGATTATCTGCCACGTTATGGACTGAGAATCTAACTCGCGCCCACCGTGTAGCCGCCGCGTTAAAAAGCGGGATCATCTGGGTGAACTGCTGGCTTTTCCGGGATCTGCGCACTCCGTTCGGAGGCATGAAACAATCGGGCCTCGGACGCGAAGGGGGGTGGGAAGCGCTGAAATTTTTCACGGACACAAAAAACATCTGCATTAAACTAAACTGAGCGTCCCTGCGCCCGCCATTTCCGCGCATCCGCAGCGCAAATCCTCATCAATCATGGCATTCTTCGACATTGAAAACATATTTTTTACCCTGCTCGGCTACTCCATGAGCTATCTGGAGTTCTTCGGAACTGTGGCCGGCGCAGTGGCCATCTGGCTGTCGGCGAAAGCTATTGTGTGGAGCTGGCCGATCGGTATTGTCAATGTCGTGCTGTTCTTCTTCCTGTTCTATCAGGTGCAACTTTATCCCGACATGTTTCTGCAGGTGTTTTTTTTCGTTACAAATCTGATGGGATGGTGGAGATGGACGCATCCGAAAAAATTCGAGGAAGACCGGAAACATGAGCTGAAGGTAAGTTTTCTTGACCGGAAACACCTTTGGGTTATACTTTTCGCCGGTGTGGCCGGAACATTTCTCTTCGGCACCCTGGCCGGAAACATTCACGACATTTTCCCCGGCATATTTCCGCTCCCGAGCGCGTTTCCCTACCTGGACTCTTTTGTCACCGTAATGAGTATCATCACAACATTCCTTATGATCAACAAGAAGATCGAAAGCTGGATATTCTGGATATTCATTGACGTCATTGCAACGTATATGTATTTCGTGAAAGAGATCAAATTCGTTGCTCTCGAATATCTGATATTCTGCTTTGTCGCGGCTTTTGGCCTCTGGAACTGGACGCGCGAATACCGGTCTTACAAGCGCATCAAATAAGAAATGCCCTGCGCATGGCACAGGGCATTTACTCATTTGGTCAATCTCTGGTCAGGTCAGGACTACCTTCTCTGTCTTTCCAACCTTATGCCCTTTCAGGGCGTAAAAGAAAATATAAAGATAGCAGGGAATTGTGATCCAATATGCCGCCTGTCGGTTTGTACTGTCGGCAAGTGCTCCATATATCAGCGGCATGATCGCGCCACCCACG
>CBFGXV010000055.1:0-9026 GCA_965652755.1 uncultured Chryseosolibacter sp.
TTATCCAGCGACTGGCTTTCCCGGTTCGTAATCTGTTTACTGATCTTTAGCTGTCTCATTGAATTTATTATGAATTATAGTGCGTACTGATTATTCTTCCGTCTTCAGGGGGAGTAACCTCTCTGGGACCGTTTAGGTTCGGCAAAGGATGGAAAAAGGGATGGGTTTTCGTGCCGATGGTTAAAAAATTTCCCTAAAGATACAAACATCCGGACCATTTAGTTCCTGAAATAAGCCAAACGGTCGAAAATAATCGGTTTTAGACGCCATTGCGGCCGGAATTTCCATAGATCCGGCCGGTCAGATTTAATGCCATATCAAAAAACAAGGTAACCGGCGTTTGATATTCAAGTCAGGCCTTGCATTTAGAAACGCAAGAACCTAATTTCAGTTTCGCCAACGTTGGCACCAGCGGCAAATTTTTAACGAACCCATTGTTTATGATCAAACGCAGACATTTTCTCAAGGGCACACTGGCGGGAATAGCAGGACTTGCAATTAGCAGTGAAGATACATTCGCCAATATCATCGTTCCTCAGGATCGCAGGCTGGGTGTTGCGTTAGTGGGGCTTGGCTACTACAGCACCGATCTGCTGGCGCCCGGGCTTCAACTAACCAAAAACTGTTATCTCGCCGGGATTGTAACCGGTACTCCGGAAAAAGCGGAAAAGTGGAAAAGGCAATACGACATTCCCGATAAGAACATCTACGACTACGGAAATTTTGCCGCTCTGGCAGACAACCCTTCAATTGACGTCGTGTACATCGTACTTCCTCCTTCCATGCATTGCGAATATAGCATCAAAGGGGCGAACGCCGGGAAACACGTGTGGTGTGAGAAACCGATGGCAATGACCGCCGCCGAATGTCAAAGCATGATCGATGCCGCAAATAAGAACAAAGTGCAACTTACTGTAGGATATCGCATGCACCATGAACCCAATACGCAAAAGATCATGAAGATTGCAAAAGACCTGCCTTATGGCAAACTCAGAGACCTGACAGCTGCCGCGGGTTACAGGGAGGGACGCACGGATCATTGGAAACAAAAAAAGGCTATGGGTGGCGGGGCAATGTATGACATGGGCGTCTATCCACTGAATGCCGCACGTTACAGTTCCGGAATGGAACCGGTAGCGGTCACCGCCAGGGCATCAACAACAAGACCGGACATCTATAAGGAAGTTGAAGAGACCATGCAGTTCGATCTGGAATTCCCCGGCGGGGCAACGGCAAAATGTGAAACAAGTTTTGGCCGTAGCGTCAATGATCTTAAGGTAAATTTCGAAAAAGGATCTTACAAGATGTCGCCATTTCAGGCCTATAGCGGAATCGATGGGGAGACCAGCGATGGCATCAGGCTCAACCAGCAGATACCGCACCAGCAGGCAAAACAAATGGACGATGACGCGCTTGCCATCATCAAAAAAACAAAACCAATTGTCCCAGGCGAAGAAGGATTAAAAGATATCAGGATTGTGGAGGCGATCTACCGTTCTGTAAAGGAGAAAAAGCGGATAGCCCTGACGTGACGGATTCAGGACTACCTACGGCTTGCGGCGCACATAGTCATCTATTACGCGCTCCGCTTCCTCGTATGTGAAGCCGAGCTTGTGCGCCACCGATTTGATCAGCTCGCGTTCCGAGCGCGAGAATTCCCCATCGACAAGTGCGATGTCGATCATTTCCTCGAGTTGCTTGTTGCGATCCTTATTGTTTTGTGGCACGAGATAGATGTATTCATGGGTGTGTGCCAGCATGACATGCAATCGCTCTCCGGGTATGCCGAGCGCGGTTGCGATTCTGATCAATGAACTTCTTTCTGTTTCTTCAACCTTTCCATCCGCGGCTGAAAGAGATACCAGGTTGCGGAAATGCTCAATTTTGACAGGATCTGTTGTTGCCATATTTGATTTGATAAAGATAACAATTACTTTATAGAATAATTTCGCGTTTAGAAATTTGATCCGCCACGGCTGTGTGACATTTTTATGCTAAATTTTAGAAACCTAACCTGATCGACCTTGAACGCAAAACCTTTCCTGATCATCCTCGCCATTCTGGTCACGATCCTCGCTCTCGTTTATTTTATTAGACCGTTCCACTGGTCGCCGGAAGAATGGCAGGAATATCTCGGAGGCCCTGACCGCAATCATTATTCAACATTAACGCAGATTAACCCTTCGAATGTCGCACAGCTTCAGAAGGCGTGGGAATACCATGCACAGGACAGCGGGCAGGTTCAATGCAATCCCATCATCGTCGACGGAAGGTTGTTCGCAGTCACTGCGAATGCAGAACCGTTTGCGCTCGACGCAGCCACTGGCAAGGAACTGTGGCGCATCCGGAACAAGAACAAAAATAATGTCATCATGCGGGGAGTATCTTACTGGCAGGATGGCAATGATAGACGGATACTCTTCACGCGCGATTCCTGGCTGCACGCCGTAACGGCCGATACCGGTAAGCCAATCATGACCTTTGGCGATAGCGGTCGCGTTAGTCTGAAATCGGGTCTCGGTGCAAACGCCGAAAAGAAATACGTCAACTCCCGTACCCCTGGTACTGTCTTCGAGGATCTTATCATCATGCCACTGAGTCTGTCGGAAGGGGCGGATGCCGCGCCGGGATATATTCAAGCGTTTAATGTCCGGACGGGAAAACTCGCATGGGTGTTCAAGACCATTCCAGGGCCCGGCGAGTTCGGTTACGATACGTGGCCGAAAGACTCTTACAAGAACATCAATGTCGGTGCTGCAAATAACTGGGCAGGCATGGCAGTTGATCTCGATCGCGCGATCCTTTACGTGCCTACCGGTTCAGCGGGCTTTGATTTCCACGGAGGAGCCCGGCATGGTGAGAACCTTTTCGCCAATACATTGCTGGCTTTAAATGCAAGGACAGGTGAACGCATCTGGCACTTCCAATTTGTGCGACATGATATCTTTGACCGCGACGCTCCCGCCCCACCGAACTTAATCACGTTAGACCGCGATGGGAAAAAGGTGGACGCCGTTGCACAAGTGACAAAGCAGGGTTTTGTTTTTGTCTTCGACCGTGTAACAGGTGAGCCTTTATTTCCGATAGAAGAAACTCCCGCGCCGCCTTCGGACGTTCCGGGGGAAAAGGCATGGCCAACACAACCGCTCCCCAAGGCACCCCTGCCCTATGCGCGTCAGACGCTCACAGAGGACGACCTCAATCCTTACTCGTCAAACAGGGACTCCCTCCTTATCAGCTTCAGGAACAGTCGTTTTGAAGGCCCCTTCACCCCTCTTTCAAAGAAAGGAAGCATTGTCTATCCCGGGCTTGACGGCGGAGCGGAATGGGGAGGCGCGGCAGTGGATCCCGATGGCATTATGTACGTCAACAGCAATGAGATGGGATGGCTTATTTCCCTGAATGAACGAAAGCCGGCGTCAGAGCAGATCGTAAGTCCGGGCCAACAGGTTTATGCCATGAATTGCTCGGTGTGTCACGGGCCTGAGCGAAAAGGCAACGCCGCAAGCGGTTATCCCTCTCTTGTCGATGTCAACAACCGTTTTGAGCGCAACCATGTTCTCGATGTGATCGCTAAAGGAAAGGGCAGAATGCCGGGCAACCAGCGCCTCACGGAGAAAGAAAAGAAAGATCTTGTCGCATACCTGTATGGCGATAAAGTGGAAACTGCAAGGATTCGTGCGGAGCAGAGAAGCGAAGTGATGGGAGAACAGGCTGTCGAATATCAGATCTCGGGATACACCAAGTTCCTTGATAAAGATGGGTATCCAGCGATTCGTCCTCCCTGGGGAACGCTTAATGCCATCAACCTGAACACGGGGGAATATGTATGGACAAAAGTTTACGGCACTTATCCCGAGCTTGAGGCAAAAGGAATTCCTCAAACTGGTTCGGAGAGTTACGGCGGGCCGGTGATAACCAAAAGCGGATTACTGTTCATCGCGGGCACGAAGGATAAAAAATTCCGCGTCTACAACAAGGCAACCGGAGATCTGCTTTGGGAAACAACGCTCCCCGCTGCAGGATTCGCGACGCCGAGTACATACGAAGTGGATGGAAGGCAATACGTCGTCATCGCGTGCGGCGGTACAAAGAACGGCGCCGAGAAAGGAGATAGTTATGTCGCCTTCGCGCTGCCCGAATGAATTGACGTATCGTCACTGTAGTTACGCGAAGAGATGTATCAGCGTGAAATTCTGGTTGCTGTAACTTCCGAATTCGCGTTTCTTTTTGATACGGTTTCAGTATCTTGGTAAACTCGTCTCCCAAAACCAGCGATCCATATGAAACCCTTCATTCAACCGGCATTAGTCTTGCTGTTGCTCGCCTGTTCTTCCGGAAAAGAGCAAGCCCAGTTCGATAAAGATCTTGAGGCCATCGACCTCACCCGCGGCGATATCACCCTGTGTGGCTCAGGCATTGATGAGTTCGGAACGGTAGAGTTTAGCCTCTCATGCGGCGACAACGTGCGGGGCGATTTCAACCTGGCAATGGCCTTGTTGCATTCCTTTGAATATACGGAGGCAGAGAAAGTATTCGCCAGCGTGATAGACAAAGATCCGCGATGCGTCATGGCATACTGGGGTGTTGCCATGTCAAACTTTCATCCGCTCTGGGCGCCTCCCGGTCCCGCGGAACTGCTGAAGGGATCGAAGGTTGTCACTCTTGCCCGCTCGATCACCGACGGAAAAGTGTCGCGCGAGTCTGATTACCTCGAAGCCATCGCTGCCTTCTATGATAATTGGCAGACAACGGATCATAAGTCGCGTGTGTTGAAGTTTGAGTCCAGGTCAAAGATGGTGTATGAAAAATACCCCAACGATAACGAGGCCGCGATATTCTATTCCCTCGCGCTGAACGCAGCCGCAGACCCGGCTGACAAAACTTTCGCGAAACAAAAGAAAGCCGGGAGTATCCTCAACGCCATCTTCGTCAACAAGCCTGACCATCCGGGGATTGCCCATTACATCATTCACAATTACGATTATCCAGAGCTCGCAGAAATGGCTTTGCCGGCAGCGCGGAAATATGCTTCAATCGCCGCGGCATCGGCGCATGCCCAACACATGCCGTCGCATATCTTCATCCGCCTTGGACTCTGGGACGAAGCCATCCGCTCAAACATGAACTCGGTTTCAGCCGCACAGTGCTACGCCGAGAAGTCGTCAATGACCGGACACTGGGACGAAGAACTTCACGGAATGGATTATCTGACCTACGCCTACCTGCAAAAAGCGGATGATGAAAAAGCACTTGAACAGATCAACTACCTCAAAACAATCACGGAGGTCTTTCCTGTCAACTTCAAAGATGCTTACTGCTTTGCAGCGATGCCTGCGCGCTATGCCGTTGAACGCAAAGACTGGACACTAGCCTCCGCGTTGCAACTTGAACCCGCTAACTTTCCCTTTGAGAAATTTCCCTGGGAACGGGCCAACACAAACTTTGCCCGATTGCTCGGCGCAGTCCATGCCCGCAAGCTCGATGAAGCTCAAACCCAGCTGAAGGAACTTCACGCGGTTCACGACGAGCTCATTGAAATGAAGGACAGTTATAAAGCCAATCTTGTGCACATCCAGGTGAAAGCTGCCGACGCGTGGATCAAACTGGCGCGAGGTCAAAAAGCGGAGGCTGTTAAAGTCATGTCAGAGGCAGCCGACATGGAAGACGCAACTGCGAAACATCCTGTCACGCCGGGCGAGATCATCCCGGCAAGAGAGCTGCTCGCGGATATGTATCTTGAAACCGGTGACGCGAAGAACGCTCTCATCCAATACGAAGCAGATCTGGAAAAACATCCTAACCGCTTTAATGCGCTTTACGGCGCCGGCCTTGCTGCTGAAAGATCGGGTGATGACGCAAAAGCGCGAAAATACTTCCAACAGCTGTTGGCGGTTGCAAATTCCACCGCCAGCAAAAGGCCCGAACTTGCTGCGGCTCAGGCATTCGTGTCCGCCAGATAGATTCATCTGCGGATGACCTTTCCTGGTTGAGCGCTGGTCAGCCGAGACGTTCTGCAATTTCGCCGCAGGTGAATCGCCCTAACCTTTTTGTACTTTAATCGTACTGTCAATATCCTGGATCAGGTGCGCTTACTTCATGAACTAAATGAAATACATCTTCGATACTGAACGTCTTCGCGTGCGTGAGTTTAATACCGAAGATAAGTCATTCATAATTGAATTATTAAACACACCCGGTTGGTTGGAATTCATTGGCGATAGAAATGTGCGCACAGATGAGCAGGCCCGCTCGTACCTGGAAAACGGGCCCATGAAAAGTTATCGTGAAAACGGTTTTGGCCTTTATATGGTTGAAACGAAACAAACAAACGCCCCTGTCGGGATGTGCGGGATTCTCAAGCGGGATACGCTTGATCATCCGGATATCGGCTTCGCGTTTCTGCCGCAGCACGCCGGACTGGGTTATGCGAAAGAAACCGCCAAAGCCACATTGAACTACGCCGATGAGACGTTAAAGATTCGGAGACTTCTGGCGATTACGAAACCGGATAACCGACGATCGATCAGACTGCTTGAAAGCATCGGATTCGCATTCGCCGAGACGTTTCTCCTCAATGAAGCAACCGATCATCTGTTGCTTTACCGGATTGACTTCGATGGCATTGGTGCACGCCACTGAAGCATGCGAGGGCAGGCCACTTCAAATTTGGTTGCCAAATATTTACTTCAGTATGATCTCAAAACAAGCTCTGCTTATCCCGGTGGCATCGCCGTTGTTTGAGGATCAGACGTCACAGATCTCCACTCCCTGCTTGAGAGAAGCGATTTTGTCCGGACGTTTGGGAATAAACTCCTGAGCGACGTAACCCTTGAACCCTGTTTCCAGGATGGCTTTCATGATCGCGGGATAATTCAACTCCTGGGTCTCATCGATCTCGTTCCTGCCTGGGACGCCGCCAGTATGGTAGTGGGAGATGTAGGGATTATACTTGCGGATCGTAGCGATGACATCACCTTCCATGATCTGCATGTGGTAAATGTCGTACAGCAGCTTGAAGTTCTCTGATCCAACTTTGTCACACAATGCTGCACCCCAGGGAGTCTTGTCGCACTGATAGTCCTTGTGATTCACTTTGCTGTTGAGCAGCTCCATCACAATCGTTACTTTGTGTTTCTCGGCGATGGGCATGAGCCTTTTCAGACCTACCGCACAGTTCTCAATTCCCTTTTCGTCATCGAGTCCGTTCCTGTTGCCGGAAAAACAAATGATCTGGTTGAGGCCAGCCTTCGCCACCTTCGGAATAATGGCCTGATAACTGGCCACGAGCTCATCATGATACTTCGGATCGTTGAAACCTTTTTCAATTCCCATACCCGCACCGTTGGGCATCGCTGACGTCAGTCCGTATTTTTTAAGCACCGGCCACTCTTCGGGACCTGTCAGCTCGATAGAAGTAAGTCCGATATTTTTTGCAGCCTGGCAGAGTTCTTCCAGCGGAATTCCGCTATAGCACCATCTGCACACTGAGTGATTTACCCTTCCTTTCAAATCGGCGGCAAGCGCTGCTTCTGCAGCTTCAATGCGATGTGTCAGTGAAACACCGGCTACAGTGCCTGTTGCGATTGCCATCTTCTTAAGCGCGTTTCTGCGTGAAGTCATATGATGTAAGTTGTAAGTGTTAATTATAAATTTTATTAACGAACGAATCTATTCTTCGCCCATCGCGTATTCAATTCCGCCGAGAACGTGTTTCATGAAAACCGGATCCTGAAAGCTTTCCTTCGTGTGTCCGCCGCCGGTGTAAAATGCCCGGCCTCCGTCATATTCATGATACCAGATGATCGGATGGTTGTCCCCATTTTCACCACCTTCATAGGAGGATTCGTCGAGCCTGGCCAGCACTTTCAGATCGGGATTGATATCCTTGTAATTGTACCACTCATCACTGCGCTCCCATTTGTCAGGCAACTCTTTCGTGGAGGGATGGCTCTTGTCCGTTACGTTGATCACCGCGTTGCGCACGTTCGGGTTATTGGGATGGCTCTTGAAGTAAGCGCCGACCAGCTTGTTATACCAGGGCCACTTATACTCCGTGTCCGCCGCAGCATGAATACCGACAAACCCGCCGCCGCTCCTGATATAGTTCTCCATCGCCTTCTCCTGATCATTGTTCAAAACGTCTTGGGTGGTGCTGAGAAATACAATAGCCTTGTATTTTCTGAGGTTCGAGTCAGTGAATTTTGATGCATCCTTGGTAGTATCAACCTGAAAACCATTTTCACTGCCCAACTTCTGTATCGCTGCGATTCCATCCGGAATAGATTCATGATAATATCCGCTTGTTTTGGAAAACACAAGAACACCCGAGGCATCAGTCAGGGGCGTCGTTACTCCGGTTTCTGTTTCCGTTGCAGCTGTCTGTGCATTTTGCTTGCAGGCGAGTAAACTGGCGCACGTGAGCAACACGACGCAACTCTTAAATAGCCTGTTGGAAAAGATGGTCATAGGTTTTGGTTTATTTGAGTTTCAGGATGGCAGGAAGCCTTCCGGTTCAAGAATAAATATAGAGATTATTTTGGTTTTATTTGTTGCTGACCACCACTTTTGAATTAACCGTTCCTGTAATCTCGTACACGCTTGCCTTCTCATTATTGCGCGACACCAGTACGCGGCGTGCACCTGAATTAAAGTTCAGCAGTTCGATCTGCCGGATATCTCCATTCAGCCAGAGTTCGGAAATCACTCCATTTGCAATTTTTACACCTTCCTCATAGCCCATGACTATTCCGAAGGAAGCGTCGCTCCTGCCGAGCTGGGGCTTGTAAGGATAGAAATTCCCCGCTGCAATGATCTCTTTTTTGTTGTCACCGTTGAGATCTTCGTGAATAAAACCGTTGACGGGCGACAACTGGGCGAGGTCCGGAAGCGAATGTAGAACAAATCCATCTTCTCTCTTCTCCATCCAGGATGACTCGAGAACATACGCGCTGAACCTGGAAGACTTGTCAAGTTGCTCCTGTGTAGCAATGTCATGGATTGTTGCACCGGCATAGTCTTCGTAT
>CBFGXV010000056.1:0-8941 GCA_965652755.1 uncultured Chryseosolibacter sp.
ATGGTTACTTCCATTTCCTTTCCGGGTTGTCCTGAAGTTTGCCTTACCTGCACCCCGGGCGCCTGCCCCTGAAGTAATCGGGTAACATTAGACGCAGGCACATCACCAATATTTTCCATATTGATCACCGAGACTGCCGAGGTAATATCATCACGCCGCTGTGAATCGTAACCGACAATGACGATCTCTGAAAGTGACTGGATGTCGGCAACTAGAGCAACGTCAATCGTTGTTCTGCCGGAGGTCGGGATCTCCTGAGAGACAAAACCGATGGAGGAAAAAACCAGGATGGCATCATCATTTACCGATATCGAGTAATTGCCGTCCACGTCGGTCACCGAGCCAGTCGTCGTGTTTTTCACAAGAATGTTAACTCCCGGAATCGCGGTCCCTTCTTCAGCAGAAGTAATCTTCCCGGACACCGTCCGGCTTTGCGCATACACAAAATTGGCTGTTGCCAGGATAGTGAATAAAAACCACAATGGTTTTAAAAAAACGTAGATGTGTTTCATTTTTTAGACGGGTTAAATTGGATACTATTTAGTGGACTGTTAGTGATTGTGTTTTGTGGATGCGGATGTTTTTAAAACCATATCTCAACCCAAAATAAGAAGGCGGAAATTCGAACGCATCCTGTACTATACCGCTTGTGCGTCCTTTGAAATTTCTCCCGCCGATGGCAGCCGGTTGCACGAAACGCGGAAAGCCGAATTCGAACGTGCACATTTTTTTATTTCAGTAAATTGTTTCTCATCCACGGTGAGGGATAAAATAGCGCCTGCCCATTTCTGAAAATGTTGACTATAATTAAGAAAAAAAGCTATCAGGTTATTTTTAAAACAGAACAAACATCAGCAGAGGTTTTCTGCTGATGTTCAAAAGGAAACAATATAGTTTTAGAAATGAGGACTCAACGCAGCCTCATCGGCTGGAAGCCCGTAATACAAATCAAGATTTGTAAACGCATGACTTCGCGGCGCAGCACCGGCAGGATAATAATAATCCTGAGGGTTTGCCTTGATGCGGTTTCCATATGCAGTGATTACCTCCACAGCGCGGCCTGTCCTGACCAGATCAAACCAGCGCTTGTTTTCAAAAGCTAATTCGACTCTTCTCTCCTGGTAAATCGCTTCACGCATGTCTCCGGTAGCATCGCCCAGCCCGGCACGGTTGCGCACCTGATTTAGATATAGAGAGCCGTCTTTCCCTTGTTCGTTCAATGCTTCAGCTAAAAACAATAGCACCTCCGAATACCTGTAAATCGGCCAGTTGGTACCGTGGTTGCCGTGCAAGGCATGTGGCTTGGCAAATTTTCTGATATACGGATAAACCTTATTATCCCTTAAGCTTCCGCTTAAAGTAACGTAGGCGATAGAAGCATCTTTTCTTTCATCGCCGGGTTCATACGCAGCAATAATATCAGGGGTGGGAATATTATTTCCTTCCGCAGTAAGCGGCTGGGGATTTGAAGTCTCGGTAATGGTTTTTAACTCTTCTGGAGTCATCGGCCGGGGTAGAAAATTATAAATAAAACTTCCATTGAGACCTGCCGACCCCTCCTGAAACTGAACCTCAAAGACAGATTCAATATTGTTCTTATTTCCCGTCGAAGTTGAGAATGCATCGGCATATTCCGGTATCAACGCATATTGATTGCTATTCACGACCTCCAGCAAAACTCTTTCTGCATCAGCCCATCTTTCTTGCACGATATAAACATTCGCCAATAATGTCTTTGCCGCTCCCGACGTTGCTCTTCCCGGTTCCTGAACAGATTTCACCGGTAATAAGGCAGCAGCTTCTTCTGCATCTTTTATGATTTGCGCATATAGCTCTTCGGCAGATGCTAATGGCAGTGCGGCCTCCTGGCGGTTGGTTACCGGTGTGAGATGCAAGGGAGCTTTTCCGAAATAACGCACAAGTTCAAAATAAGCGTAGGCCCTCAGGAAAAGCGCCTGGCCTCTTAAGTTATTCTTCGAATCAGCATTGAATTCTATTTTATCAATTTCGGATAAAACCTGATTGGTGCGTGCTATGATCTGATAATCCAACCGGTACTGGTTGAGCACATGCACATTGGATGTAACACCATTGGCAGTAGGAATCGCAAAATCAGCGATGTCTTCCTGTTGCTCGGTTGCGCCGAAAAGAATATTGCGCGCATAATAAGTATTGTCGGAATGCATTTCGCCCAAAAGATAGGCTCTGTCGTTAACAATGCTCCTCAGCGGAACGTAGGCAGCATTAACAGCCTGTTGGAAATCGGCTTCCTTTGTAAAAAAAGTAACGGAACTCAGCGCTGTTTCCGGAACGATCGTTAAAAATTCATCCTGGCAACTTGTGAACGCAAAGATCACCAGGCATATATATGTGATTTTCTTTTTCATCTTGTATAAATGTTTAGATATTAAGAAATATATCCAGATATCAATGCTTAAAAATTAAGGTTCACACCCAGCGAGTACGTGCGGGGAACCGGATAATTTGACAAGTCAATTCCCTGACTCAGGTTACCGCCATCGCCTTGTCCATTTCCTTGTGCACTTGTTTCCGGATTAGGCCCACCCCAGTATTTTGTGAATACGAAAGCCTGTTGCACGGAAGCATAGATACGGGCCGATCTGAACACCTTGTTGGAAGCATTGATGCTGTATCCCAGTGTAATATTTTTAATGCTAAAAAAAGAAGCATCCGCTATGAATCGACTGTTCATCCAATCTCTCTCAATACCGGTAACATTTCCACCGCCTACCGTTGTGCCGTAAAATCCTTTCCCTGGATTCTCTTCCGAACGGAATCGATACTTCACCTCTTTCACCAGATTGAAAACACCATCCAGGTTCGCGGTACTGTATAGGTGGCGAACCAGGAGTTGATTGCCATGGGAACCTGATCCTACTACCGTAAAATCGAAGTTGCCATAATTCAGGGTGTTAGTGATCCCGTAAGTGTATTTGGGAAAAGGGTTTCCGATGATGACACGGTCATCCATATCGCCACCATGCGTGATAATACCATCGCCATTTTGGTCGGTCAGTTTAATACTTCCGACGGTCGAACGCCCGGGAACCTGGGGAGAATTGGCAAGATCTTCAGCGTTCATATAAACTCCCTGAGCCTGGTGGCCATAGAACTGGCCAAATGGCTTTCCTACCTGCGTGATATGAAAGGTACCATATACACGGTCAATGCCATCCGCCAACGCGATAACTTCATTGCGGTTAAAAGAAATGTTGGCATTCGTAGTCCACCTGAGTTTTCCGGTGGTATTCAATGTTGTGAGCGCAACTTCATGTCCCCAGAACTTAATTTCACCAATGTTGTCATTGAAGTTGCCGAACCCCGATTCTTGCGCGACCTGTACACTGTAGAGTAAATTCGTGGTGTTTTTGACATAATAATCGTAAACGAATTGGATTCTATCATTGAATAGACCCAGATCGAGACCTATATCAAACTGTTTCGTAGTTTCCCATCCAAGGTTCGGGTTCGCTAGAGAAGTAACGACTGCGCCAGCAGCCACATTATTTCCGAAAACTGCGTTCACTGTATTATTGATAAGCGCATACTGCGTATAGTTACCAATGTTGTTGTTCCCGGTTACACCATAGCTCGCCCTGATCTTTGCAAAAGACACCTTTTGAAGATCGTTGAGAAAACTTTCATCAGACACTACCCATCCTATAGAACCGGATGGGAAAGTTCCCCAGCGATTTTGCGAGCCAAAGCGGGAAGACCCATCACTTCGAACGGCAGCGGTTAACAGGTATTTACCTTTATAGTTGTAAGTGAGTCTTGACAAGAACGAAGTCAGGCTCCATTCATCCACACCGCTGTTCGTGCCTCCCCTGTTTATGTTGATCGCCCCCTGAATAGTAGGAAGTCTGTCGTCCGCATACGTATCTGCCTGGACCCTGGTACGCTCTCTGCGAAACCTTTGACTGGTGAATCCGCCTAAAAGCTCAAAATTGTGGTCATTGAAACTCCTGGAATATGTCGCCAGATTCTCATTTAACCAGCTAAAATCTTCTATGTTTTCTCTAATTGAAACCGCTGTTGTAGGCAGCGGAACATTGATACTGCTTGTGGCAGTAGAAGGATTGAAAAAGAAAAATTTTGAGTTTAACAATTCCGCATTGAAAGTGGATTTCAATACGAGTCCTTTGAAAGGCCTGAACTCAACAAAAGCATTTGACAGGAGATTTACCGATTTGGTTTCGTTGATGAGTTCTTCAGCAGACCTTACCCAGTTCGCGTACGCAAAGATATTTCCGGTGTTACCGGGAAATTTATTAAATAACGTAAGGTCACCATTTTCATCGTAAATGGGCATGATGGGCCAGGTGTGCAGGGCATTGAAAAGAATTCCGGTGCCCCTGTCACCATCCGTTCTCGGCGTGTTATCGAAAACATAGGACGGCGCGATATTGAATCCGAGCTTGACTTTATCGGATACAGCATAATCCGTATTCATACGAAGAGAGTATCGCTTATATTCGTTATTTATTACCACTCCCTGCTGATTGAATACCCCGGCTATTATCGCCGTGTTTACCTTGTCGCGGTTGGAGGTTATGGTCAGATTGTAACTCTGAATCGGTGCCTTCCTTAATAAGGCATCATACCAATCATTGTTTTTGCCTTCATATTGAGACGGGTCCAAAAAGATATCGGGAACAGGCTGGCCAGCATCCTCATAGTATTCTTTTTTGAATTGAGCGAACTCCACGGCATCCATCATTTCTATCCTCCCTCTCACAGGGACCTGCTGTATACCTACAAAAGAGTTGAAGCTGACATTTGTCTGACCGACCTTGCCTTTCTTGGTAGTGATCAAGACAACACCGTTGGCCGCCCTTGATCCGTACAGGGATGTTGATGCCGCATCCTTCAGAATGGTGACATCTTCGATCTCATCCGGATTTATAGCACTTATGTTCCCCGTAATTGGAAACCCGTCGACAACATATAAAGGATCGCTACCACCACTGACTGATAGTTGCCCGCGAATCCTTACTGACATTCCCTGCCCTGGTTTACCCGTCGTTTGATTGATCTGAACACCCGCCAGCCGACCTTGTAGTTTTTGATTTAACTGGGAAACAGGTATATCTGCCAGGTCTTTGGCACTTACGGTCTGCACGGCACCCGTTACTTCTTTTTTTAACTGGCTGCCATATCCCACGACCACAACTTCCTCCAGACTCTGTATATCAATTTCGAGCACCAGGTCGATGACGGATCTGCCCGCCACCGGCTCCTCCCGCGTCGCATAACCAATGGAGGAAAACACCAGGACGGCATCCTGCTGAACGTTAATACTATAATTCCCGTCCACGTCGGTAACCGCGCCGGTAACTGTGTTCTTTACGATTATATTAACCCCGGGGATTGGACCGCCGTCCTCAGAAGAGGTAACTTTTCCTGACACAGTGTGGCTTTGAGCCCAGACACAGTGCACGGAAAACAACGCGAACCAAAACAATAATCGATTCAAAATCTTGTAATTCAGTCTCATGTTCTATGGGTTTAGGATAAAAAATTCTGAATTCAAAAATGCCTTTGGCCTGCCAAAGAGATTTGGAGAACTTTTGGAAGGTATGCCTGCTCAAAAAATTAAGTATCCTGTACTATACCGGATTGCGGCTTCGAAAAGAAATAAATTGTCTACTTTTGAGAAACAGGAGAAGCAAATGGAAATCCTTAAAAATCTCCGGATCGACAGCGAGTCACGTATCCCCAAATACCGGCAGATCGTAAACATAATTATCGAGGATATAGAGAAAGGAATTTTGACGGTCGGACAAAGAGTTCCTTCTATCAATGAGATCAGTGAGGAGTACTATCTCTCCCGGGATACGGCGGAAAAAGCCTATAACTACTTAAAAGAAAAACAGATCATCGTTTCCGCCAAAGGCAAAGGGTATTATGTGGCCAGAACCATCCTTCCCTCCAAAATCAACGTCCTTTTCCTGATCAACAAGCTCAGCTCGTACAAGCTTCAGATCTATAATTCTTTCGTGAACAGCTTGGGCAGCAATGCGAAGGTCGACCTGAATATTTATTACTGTGATCCGAAGCTCTTCCTGAATACACTCAGCGAAAATGCCGGTCGCTACGACTACTACGTGGTCATGCCCCACTTCAAGGACGAACGACTTATCCACCAGAGCGCCCCCCGCGAAGTACTTGAAGCCCTTGAAAAAATCCCGGACAATAAACTGATTCTGGTCGACAACTATATTCCGGACCTGAAAAAAAACGTCGGTTCCATTTACCAGGATTTTAAAATGGACATTTATAAGGCCTTGTCGGAGGCCCGGGATCTTCTTACCAGATATGAAAAACTAATCCTTGTTTATCCTCAAAAGACTGTATACCCCTTTCCGCTGGAAATTCTACAGGGTTTTCAAAAATTCTGCACAGACGAAGGCTTCAGCTTTGAAGTGCTGGAGGAAATTTACAATGACATGGAACTAGATGCGAGAGATGCTTATATCATCATCGAAGAATCTGACCTGGTGAACCTTGTGAAACAGGCGCGAGACAAGAATTTTAAGCCGGGAAAAGACATTGGCATCATCTCCTATAACGACACGCCTTTAAAAGAACTGTTAGGCATAACCGTGATTTCCACTGATTTCAAGCTGATGGGTGAAACTGCAGCTTACATGATCTTGAAAAAGAAAAAAGAAGTGGTAAAAAATGTCTTTAGATTCATTAACCGCCATTCTATCTGAATCTTTTCCTCCATATGTTCTTCTTTTAGAAAGCCATTAAAAAAAACGATCTCTGAAATTCCTGGCCGTTTCCCTGCAACACATGACAGTACATGACAGGCTTGGAAAAAGTATTTTTCAAATTGCCGTGATGTTAATGTTTCTTTAAAGTAATTAGCATGAATGCAATTCTCGGTGTAATATTTCATTTTCTGGGTGGTTTTGCTTCCGGAAGCTTTTACATGGCTTTCAAGAATGTCAGAAAGTGGGCATGGGAAAGTTACTGGCTTATCGGAGGATTGTTTTCCTGGCTGATCATCCCGCCGCTCGCAGCGTTTCTCACCATTCCAGGCTTTGGCGACATTATCCAGCAGTCTGAATCTACAGTATTTACCTGGACCTACATTATGGGTGTCATGTGGGGCATCGGCGGGCTCACCTACGGTTTGGGGATCCGGTTCCTGGGAATGTCTCTTGGCAACTCGGTGATACTCGGTTACTGCGCAGCCTTCGGATCACTTATTCCTCCCATATTTTACAAT
Organism: uncultured Chryseosolibacter sp.; assembly: GCA_965652755.1. Taxonomy (GTDB): domain Bacteria; phylum Bacteroidota; class Bacteroidia; order Cytophagales; family Cyclobacteriaceae; genus Chryseosolibacter. The sequence goes on from CBFGXV010000056.1 coordinate 7,262, forward strand.
TATTTTCCGCAGGAGGGGAAAGTCTCTTTCTCCTATATGATGAGCACCCCGGGTGGCCGAATGGTCTTGCTTGGCGTACTGGTGTGTCTTGCCGGTATTGTGATTTGCGGAAGAGCGGGGATGATGAAGGAAAACGACTTGTCTGAGGAAGAGAAGCGCAAGAGCATCGCGGAATTCAGTCTTGTAAAAGGCTTGATCGTCGCAACCATATCCGGTATATTAAGCGCGTGTTTCAATTTCGGAATTGAAGCTGGTAAGCCAATGGCGGAAGCGGCGGTGAGACTCGGTTACAATCCTCTTTTCCAGAACAACGTCACGTATGTGGTTCTGCTGTGGGGGGGCCTGACAACCAATTTCATCTGGTGTATCATTCTTAACACGAAGAATAGAACGTTTTCGGATTACACCAACAAGAACACCCCACTGGCAAAAAACTATCTCTTTTCCGCCCTGGCGGGAACGACATGGTTCCTGCAATTCTTTTTTTATGGAATGGGAGAAAGTAAATTGGGAAATGGCGCCAGCTCCTGGATCTTGCACATGGCATTCATCATTCTGGTTTCCAACATGTGGGGGATCGTACTCAACGAGTGGAAAGGCGTAAAACCGCGCACCCGGATCACGATCACGATCGGTATATTAACGATCCTCGCATCCGTTATCCTGGTGGGCTATGGCAATTCCCTCACAACCTGACATCAACACATTAACACTTCAACACTTCAACACATTATTATGTCTGCTCTTTCAGTAACAAAATTCAAACACGTCAGCTACCTCTGGGATGAAAAGAAAGCTGCCGAATTAAAAGGAGATGAAGTTGCACTTCTGATCTACCGGTCCAATCTTCTTGGCGCCGATCTCCGGTTAACGAACTACGGTGGCGGGAACACCTCATGCAAGGTCATGTCCAAAGATCCGCTCACCGGAAAGCAAACGGAAGTGATGTGGATCAAAGGTTCAGGCGGCGATATCGGAACGCTGAAGAAAAGCGGATTAGCCGCGCTGTATGTGGACCGTCTTAACAGTCTGGAAAATGTTTACCGCGGGCTGCAGTACGAAGACGAAATGGTCGAACTGTTTAACCATTGCATTTACGATCTCAGTTCAAAAGCTCCTTCAATCGATACGCCCCTTCATGGCTTCCTTCCGTATAAGCACATTGATCACCTGCACCCGGATGCAGCCATCGCGATCGCCGCTGCCAAAGACGGAAAGCGCATAACCAAAGAGTTATTCAACGGAACGATAGGTTGGGTGGACTGGCAGCGACCAGGTTTCGACCTTGGTCTCAAGCTGCGCGCATGCATCGAGGAAACTCCTGGATCTTGCACATGGCATTCATCATTCTGGTTTCCAACATGTGGGGGATCGTACTCAACGAGTGGAAAGGCGTAAAACCGCGCACCCGGATCACGATCACGATCGGTATATTAACGATCCTCGCATCCGTTATCCTGGTGGGCTATGGCAATTCCCTCACAACCTGACATCAACACATTAACACTTCAACACTTCAACACATTATTATGTCTGCTCTTTCAGTAACAAAATTCAAACACGTCAGCTACCTCTGGGATGAAAAGAAAGCTGCCGAATTAAAAGGAGATGAAGTTGCACTTCTGATCTACCGGTCCAATCTTCTTGGCGCCGATCTCCGGTTAACGAACTACGGTGGCG
>CBFGXV010000057.1:0-8887 GCA_965652755.1 uncultured Chryseosolibacter sp.
AAGTCAATGCATCCCCATCCGGATCGGAAGCGGATACCGTGTGCACAGCCGTGCCATTGGCTGCATTCTCATTGATGGATGCCGTCGCATCGCTGGCCAAAGGACTCTCGTTGATATTATTCAGGTTGATGGTGATGGCCGCATCATCGAACAAAGTGCCATCGGACACCCTTACAGAGAGACCAAATGATGGCGTCGTTTCATAGTTCAAAGCCGCGGCGTTGGACACAGTGATCTGTCCCGAACTGTTGATGGCAAAAGCCGAAGACGTATTTCCGCCAGTGATCGTATAAGTCAATGCATCCCCATCCGGATCGGAAGCGGATACCGTGTGCACAGCCGTGCCGTTGGAAGCGTTTTCATCTAAAGCCTGGCTCGCATCCACAGCAACAGGTGGCCTATTAGTACCATCCTGAAATGAAAACTGAGGGTAACTTCCAATGACGGCGATAAATTGGTTGTCGTCACTTGGGATGGCGTTACCATCCACGCCGGCAATATCGCTGGCCCTCCCGCCGAGAAGACTACCAGTGAGTTCGCCGGACGCTCCTACCATTCTGATCTGCGCACTCGCAGAAATGTTGAGAGCCGAAAAGGGCAGATAAATATCAATGAACCCTGGAATTCTCATGCTGCAATCTGGATCCTGGTTCAACGCATAGGCAATCTGAAAATTGGTATCGCCTGAATACGAATAAGTCGCAACCCCCGGACTGGTTACGCCGTCAACATTATATACCCGGATCTGGTTACCTGTACCGGTTGTCACGGATATCTCCAATTCAAAACCGGGGTTTCCGACTACTGCATTGGGGTCGGCTTCAGGTCCGGAGAATCCGAATCTATGGTCGGTATCTATTAGGATGCTCAAACCAACGGAACTGTTCATGATCCTGGCAATTCGAAACCTGAAAAAAACCAGCTCGTCTCCACTGTCGGGAATCCCATCCGGATCCCGATAATAGTAATACGTCGATTCCACGCCCTTTGCCGCGTCTCCCACCAATTCGTACATGGTACAGCTAGTTGACGGCACTTGATTATCAGGAACTGGCTCGGGCTGGTATTCCGGAATGGGAATAAATGGCAATTCAAACTCGGTTTCGTCTAAGGGACCGCTGAAAGGAGCGCCTGTCAGGGTGATCCACCCGTCAGCGTTGGGATCCATGGGATTTGGTAGAACGGCTGGATCCTGGACAGAACCGGGCGATTGCGCCCGCGCGATACCAAAGATAAATACGGCCAACATCGAAAGGTAAAGGCGCATGGAAGGCGTTTTATCGACCATGTATAATATCCTGAATACCTGTTTCTTGCCTGGTGTAACCCGTTTTGGCAGATTTATGTGTCATGAAGATGCCAATGTAGGGGGTGTCAAAATCTCATTTGTCACCACTTCCAGCCATACGTCCATGAACCGGAAACATTGGTTCGGTGATAACTTTGCATTACAAAGTACTTTTAGTTATCTTTATATGACGAACGGCAACCTTCAATTCAATGACTTTTTATGAGCCCAAAACCAAAACAATCATGACGAACAAATCACAAGTATCAAGTACCCTCAGCTGGCTGTTTGCGTTGACCGTTTTTGCTATCGGCATAGTGAATACGTTTTGGGGAAATGATCCCGGCTTTGGCATCTTCCTGATCCTCCTCTCCCTGGTCTACCTTCCTCCCCTGAATGTTATGCTAAAGGAAAAGGCCGGCCTCGCAATCCCGGCTATCGCAAAAATCGCTCTCGGGTTGTTTATCGTCTGGGCTTCCCTAGGGGTGGGTGAACTATTTGATAAGATAGATCTTATGATGTCGGATCTTTAATGCAGCGAAAGTCTCCCGTGATTTAATGACACCAGTCAACGGTGCAGCTATGCGGAGCGTCGCATCCGTGCGGGAAAGTGTACCGCGTTGACACTAATTGGCTTCATTGAATTTTTCCGCTGCCTTTTTTGCACGCTCGAATATAGCTGGCTGTCCCATTTTTAAAGCAAGCTCTGCAAAAGCAGGCGTAGGCCCACGCCACCGCAACTCCTTCACATCATTGAACAACAATGCGTCTTTTCGCAATGTGGCCAGGCGTTTGAACAGCAGCGCCTCTTCACGTCGCCCAGCCAGCACGTTCTTCGGAAATTTCTCTATCGGGCCGTATTCATTCAGCAGTCGTGCTGCGCCAATCTTGCCTACGCCGGAAATACCTGGATAACCATCCGCACTATCACCCACGAGCGCCAGAAAATCCGGAATGAGTTCGGGATCAACACCAAATTTTTTACGAACGCCGTTTGCATCCCTGATAAGGTTCGCCCTGCGATCGATCTGGACGACCCGATCACCGCTCACGCATTGCGCAAGATCTTTGTCGGGCGTCCAGATGCAGACTTTCAGCACGCTGGTATCTTTCGACGCCAGCTGCGCCGCGGACGCGAGTGCATCATCCGCCTCAAGGTCTATCATCGGCCACACAACAACGCCCATCGCTGTCAATGCCTGCTCCAGCGGATGGAACTGCGAAAGCAGGGCCCGCTCGATGCCAGTTCCGTTTTTGTACCCGCGCCACAGCTCGTTCCTGAATGACTCAATAACATGATCCGTCGCCACTCCGACATGCGTTGCGCCCTGTTCGATCATTTGTAATACACCGTTCAGCACGCCTGCCACAGCGCCGAATTGTTTGTCCTCGCCCTTGTTGTATCGGCGCTGTCCATAGAACTGCCGGAACAATTCATAAGTACCGTCAATGAGATGCACAATCATCAGGGGTGGGGGTTGAAAAACGTGTTTACTAGGACCGTATCACTAAATCTCATTGGTAATTGTGCTGACCAAAAATGCAGGGATCGCCAACAATATATACTTTGTTACGCCACGCTTCAACAATTCGCCCTCAATATCTTGTGACACGGGATTGCTACCGGATGCTGCATTTCCGCAACGAGATCGTAACGGGACCAGGCGGTTCACAGATTCTGCTGATAGACCCATCGGGAAATTTATAGCGCTGTTCGAGCCTAAGCATTGACTGAGGGCCAAACATCCGTAACAAACACTACTTGTTTTGATAACCGTTTGCCGGACCCCGTCACAACCAATGGCTAAAATTTCCTGAAGTTCCATTTCTTTCTACATTTGAAACACAATGGTAAATATGAATAGCTCTTTCCTCCTTTGCGCAATGTTAACTTTTTCACAATTGCTTTCCGGTCAGCCCGCCAACAAGCCCGACTATTCCGGTAACCCTGTATTTCCCGGGTGGTATGCAGACCCCGAGGGAATTATTTTTAAAAATAAATATTGGATATATCCCACTTATTCCGCGCCATTCGATCAACAGGTTTTCTTCGATGCCTTTTCGTCTCCCGACCTCATTCACTGGACGAAACATGAGCGGATACTGGATACAGCAAGTGTCAAATGGGCAAGGCGAGCCATGTGGGCACCGTCCGTCATTGAAAAAGACGGAAGATATTTTATTTTTTTCGGAGCCAATGATGTACACGAGAATGAGATTGGCGGAATTGGTGTAGCCTCGTCCGACAATCCAGCGGGGCCATTCCGGGATTACCTTGGGAAACCGCTGATCGGAGAGATTCACAATGGTGCGCAGCCCATCGACCAATTTATCTTCAAGGACAAGGATCAGTATTACATGATCTATGGCGGATGGCGTCACTGCAATATCGTAAAGCTCAAAGACGACTTCACCGGGCTTGAGCCGTTCAGCGATGGAACTATTTACAAGGAGATCACACCACAGGGTTACGTCGAAGGACCTTTCATGTTTGTGCGCGATGGCAAATACTATTTTATGTGGTCAGAAGGCGGTTGGACCGGACCCGATTACAGCGTCGCATACGCCATCGCAGACTCTCCTTTCGGACCGTTTAAGCGAACCGCCAAAATTCTTCAGCAAGATCCGAAGGTGGCTACCGGTGCGGGGCATCACTCAATCATCCACGAACCGAAAAAAGATAAATGGTATATAATTTATCACAGAAGGCCGCTCAATGAAACAGACGGAAATGCCCGCGTCACTTGTATAGATGAGCTTCATTTTGATAAGAAGGGTTTGATCAAGCCTGTCGTCATCACGTTTAAGGGCGTTGAAGCAAATCCATTAGGTAAGTAACACAGTCCAATCAAAATCTTGTAAAAGGCTCGCGGGCTTGAAGCACTGCCGCCTTGTATTCACACGTGGCATTTTCTTGTTACTTTTGCGCTTTTCGAAAGATGATCAATGACTCAGAACAGGCGGAAAGGGAATACCTCGAAGAAATCAAGGAGCAGCTGCTGCTGGCGATAAAACGTTTGGATGAACGTGTGAAACAGTTCTCGGCCGAACTCCGCCAGAACAAAGAATATATCTATGAGCACCAGTCCGGAATGGACGAAGCGGATATGGTTGCAGCGGGCCAGTCGATTAACCGCATGGCAGTCTCAGGAGAGGCGGCCGTGAGTATGAAGCGAAAATTCCTGAAGTTGCATCAGTCTCCCTATTTTGGACGGATTGATTTTTCCGTTGATGATACAATCCCCGGGTCGATATACATTGGCATCCATACTTTCTTCGATGAACGGGCGGGACAGAATCTGATCTACGACTGGCGTGCACCGATTTGTTCCATGTTTTATGACTTTGAACTTGGCCCGGCGTGGTATGACACGCCCGGTGGTAAAGTTGAGGGAGAAATTAGATTAAAACGCCAGTACCGGATCCGCGATGGTCGAATGGAGTTTATGATCGAGAACGATGTAAACATCCACGACGAAATCCTGCAAAAAGAGTTAAGCAAGGCGGCGGATGACAAGATGAAGACGATTGTCGCCACGATCCAGCGCGACCAGAACGCGGTGATCCGGAACGAGTCGTCTTCAGTAATGATCATCCAGGGTGTCGCCGGCTCGGGAAAAACATCCATTGCCCTTCATCGGATCGCATTTCTGCTTTACCGGTTCCGAGACTCTATCGCTTCGAAAGATATCCTCATCATCTCGCCCAACAAGGTGTTCGCGGATTACATCTCCAATGTATTGCCGGAGCTCGGCGAAGAACAGATCCCGCAGATGGAAATCGACGAGCTTGCGCAGGATCTCTTAGAGAACAAGTTTCGTTTTCAGAGTTTCTTTCAGCAGGTTGCTTTGCTTCTCGAGACACACGACCGGGGATTTATCGAACGCATCCGGTTTAAATCAGACTTTGAATTCCTCCGGAAACTGAATCAATATCTGATACACCTGGAGAATAATTTTTTCGAGGCGCGCGAGTTGCGGGTAGGCCGCACGATCGTCCCTTCTCCTTTTATTCACGAACGCTTCAAAGCATATCACCGCGTTCCGTTGCTGAAGCGGATACCTGTAGTCGTCAAAGACATTCAGCAATTCGTGCGAAGCAATGCCGACCGAAAGCTGACAGGCCAGGAAAAGGCGCAGATATGGCAGGCGGTGCCCGCAATGATCAGATTCAATAATATTGCCGACCTCTATAAAAATTTCTACGACTGGCTGGGAAGGCCCGAGTTATTTCAGATGGCGCCGGGTAATGTACTGGAATACTGTGATGTCTTTCCTTTGATCTATTGCAAGATCAGGATGGAAGGAGGGCAAGCCTTCGACCATGTCAAACATCTGCTCGTCGACGAAATGCAAGACTACACACCCGTTCAGTATTCGGTGCTTTCACGAGTGTTCAAATGTCGCAAGACCATTCTGGGCGACATAACGCAAACGGTAAATCCATACAGCGGTTCGTCCTCCGAAGGCATTCACCAGGTCTTTCCGCAGGCGGACATTATCAAGCTTTTTCGAAGCTACCGATCAACCTGGGAAATCACGAATTTTACGCAGCGCATCCATCCGAACGCCCAACTGATGGCAATGGAGCGACATGGCCCGGAGCCCTCAATGCGCGCCTTCGAAGACAACACAGCCGAGACTGCGGGAATTTCACGCCTGATCGACAATTTCAGAAATTCAGGTCACCATTCAATGGCTATCATCGCAAAGACACACCAGCAATCAAAGTCCCTTTTTAATGCACTGCGTGCGCCGGACGTCCACCTGCTCACCGTTGATAGTACATCTTTCAGAAGTGGCGTCGTCATCACGACAGCGCACCTCGCCAAGGGTCTTGAGTTTGACGAGGTGGTGGTTCCTTTTGCATCGGCCCGCAATTATCACACCGAGGTGGACCGCCGCATGCTGTACATTGCCTGCACCCGGGCCATGCATCAGCTTACGCTCACGTATTCCGGAGACATTACACCACTGATTAAATCGCGCTGATAAATTCTGCGCGTGATCTTCGAGGTAATTCATGCCGGATAATGGCGAGTCATATAGGACGGTGCGGGAAGGTGCATCCGCTGCATAAATGCACTCAGGCCCTATCGGCATAAGCAAACATGACGTATTTTAGCATTTATCTTTCCGATCTTATGATCATCGAAGAAAAGCCGCTCAGCCATTGGATAAACAATTTTTACGGATACGGGTCGTGGGGCGCAAGATCCTGGATCATTTCCTATGAAGAAGGCGGTGGGGAAATACCGGAGGAAGTAGCCGAAAAACTTGCTTATTTCTACAGGGAACACCCTCCAGCAGACCGCGGCGTGCTCTGCGACATACGCGACCTTTACAAGCATGTAGCCGTTCAGTTGGATGGTCCGAAGAACAGCTTGTTCACCAACCGGTATGAATACCGGTTTGGACCGAATGCCGTACAAAACAGCGTTTGGAGAAATCTCATCGCGTTTACGCACGGCTACAACAACGAGATCCTTCCCGATATGCTTGTTTATCAGAAAGAATCCTTTGCATCCGTCCTGGCGCAGAAGGAGGCGCTTATCCGTCTCTACCCATTACCCAGCCCGCATAGCCATTCGTGGTATTATAGCTGGCTCGACCAGCCGGGTCTACCCTTCCTGAAACAACGCGCGCTATACCAGGATCAGGTGTACGCAAGTCGTATCCTGACCATCCTTTCGAATGTCGCCAGGTACAAACCAGCGCTTGTGTTAATGTATGGCATGAATAACATTAATACGCTCAAGAAATCTGTTCAGGACTTTTTCGGCGGAATAAAATTCACAATGAACAAGGCAACCAAACTGCACATCCCGCAGCATCACCGGGCAAACCTCGACGGAACAACTTTGTTGATCACGACGCAGATCCCTGCCCTGAGGCACAACCGCATTGAGACTGGATTCGACTGGCACGAGTTTGGAAAGAAGGCCAGGTCAGAATCTGCGCGATAATTACACGCGTGAACAATCGCGTAGAGGTTATTCCGCGCACTCATCCATTTGCACAGCATAAATCCCCGGGCTACCTTTAAGTATCGTTGAAAACATCTTAAATCAAGCCTATGAACGAAATCAGAAAAGAAGACATCAAGCAGGAAGTGTTTGACCTTTACGACGACTACGCGCACAACAGGATTGAACGGCGCGACTTTATGCAGAAATTATCCACTTACGCCGTAGGCGGCCTGACGCTGACTTCCCTGATGAGTTTTCTGATGCCCGATTACAAAAGTGCTATTCAGATCCCTGCGAATGATCCGCGCCTGAAATCGGAATATGTAAATTATCAATCTCCCAAGGGAGGAGGAACGATCAAAGGATTGTTATCAAGGCCAGTGGATTCAAAAAAGAAACTAGGGGGGATAGTGGTCGTCCACGAGAACAGAGGGCTTAATCCCCATATCGAGGACGTTGCAAGACGCGCGGCACTCGCAGGATTCATCTCCCTTGCTCCGGACGCGCTGACTCCCCTAGGCGGGTATCCTGGTACGGACGACCAGGGCCGGGAGATGCAAAGCAAACGCGACCGGAACGAAATGCTTGAAGATTTTATTGCAGCGTATAGCCACCTTAAAACCCATAAGGAGTGTAACGGAAAAGTTGGCGTCGTTGGTTTTTGCTTTGGAGGATGGATATCAAATATGATGGCAGTCCGTATAACGGATCTGTCGGCAGCCGTTCCGTTCTACGGCGGTCAGCCCCCTGTTGAGGATGTGCCGAAGATCAACGCCCCCCTGCTTCTGCATTATGCAGAACTCGATACGCGCGTGAACGAAGGGTGGCAGGCCTATGAAAATGCGCTGAAAGAAAACAAGAAAGAATATACGGCATACATGTATCCGAAAGCAAACCATGGCTTTCACAACGATACGACACCGCGGTACGACAAGGCTGCCGCAGAGCTTGCGTGGAATCGCACCGTTGATTTTTTTAAAAAAGAGTTGAAGTAATTGTTGCTGCTAAGTGATACCAGACTGCGATCTCCTCTTCCCCCGCAGCGGTGGACATTTGAAAATACCCGACGATTTTCGAATCCCCCAGCATGTGGTATATTTCGAATCAAATAACCCTGAAAGAGAGAACATACGATCTTTCATGGTTATTTTTTTTTGTACTTAACAAAAATGCGCGAATCACACTTTTTGTAATACCGGTTTATTCACAACTTCTATTTTCACGTCATTGTCGGGGCTCAGCAAATTTACGTCAATTCCTTCTTTGCTTCTTCTGATCTGAAGAATGACTTGTTTGTTCTCGATCCGCAAATTCGAAATCGTAATTTCCTTCAGAAATGTCGGAAGCACAGGCTGACAAAAAGTAATGGTATTTTCAGCAGCCCTGATCCTCAATCCGAGGCATGCCTGTAACAACATGAATAACGCTCCCACTGACCATGCCTGCGGAGCGCAAGCAACAGGATACGAAGTAGGACCTTGTCCTTTTATTCTGTCAAATCCACAAAAGAGTTCCGGCAATCTGTAGCCATCCGCCTGGATCGCTGTATCAAAGGCTGCCTTAAGCACCTTTGCAGATTCGTCCATGAGATTATACCTTGAGAAACCATAAGCAATGAGCGCATTATCATG
>CBFGXV010000058.1:0-8828 GCA_965652755.1 uncultured Chryseosolibacter sp.
GAACGCAATGTTACCCAGACGAAGCGCGCGCAGAACACGTATTACACCGTGAACCATCTTGATGATTTAGCAGTGATCGATGTAAGCGCCGCGGGTGTCGTTACCGGGGTGCACAAGGTTGACAAGAGCCAGCAGGCGGAAAGCCTTCAGATCTTTAATGCGTCTTATTTTTATACGGAACACAACAACAAGCGGTATATCGCTTTCGCGAATATGGGAAAAGGCAGCCTCCAGGAAAGTGTTCTCGTTACACTGACGCCGGATGGACAACAATCGCGCGAGGTGATGTTCAGCACGAAAGACGCGGAAGTTACAATCAGGCCGAAGGATTGCGAACTACACAAAGGCAAGCTTGTGATGTACGCGAATAAAAACAACCGCTATGTGCGCTGGGTAGGGAAGGCCTTGTAGGAAAATATTTCTCCTTTCCGTACTTCAGGCTGAAGACGGAAAGGAGAAAGCTACGCTCAGGTAAAAAACAAACTATTCTGTAATTGGCTTTTCATCAGGCTGGTTCCCACGTGGTCTTCGCATCGGAGATCACTTGCATGGTACCGTTCGAACTGAGCTTTACATTCTTCAGCGTGTAAAGTCCTGGCTTTTGTCCCGGTGGCACTGTGAGCCCTTCAACTACGACCTCCGCGGGAATATCGCCGCCGTCACCAGGTGTAATCGTCTCGTGTACCTCGATGGTTCGCATTGGACAGAAATACAAGTACATCTGGCCGAGCACGCCTTCCAGTCTGACTGGCGAGATGCTTGCGGTTACTGTTTCACCATGCGTTAATTTTTGTTCTTTCATTTTCTCCCGCAATACGTGGGGCTGTGCTGAAGAGGTAATATATACCTCCGCGGATGTTTCCGGTTTTTCGACATTTCCTTTCGAACCAAACAGGTTAGCAAAAAGGTTCATTCCTTCCGCTTTCATGGTCGATGAATTTTAGAGTTAAATAAACAAGACATTGGTAAATAGATTCCGTTCACAAAAATTGAACTGGGAATGTGAACAGCCCGACACCAGCCATTTCTACGATGGCTATTCTCCGCCCTCGATATCACCACCCACGCGCGATTCGCAGATTCCGGCGATACTGATCTATTCTGTACCGGAATAAAACTATTGGGATAGTGAATCCTATAGGAATTTAACGATTTTTCTTGTGCTGTGCAACCCGACCGGGCAATGATTTTAAATTAACCGCAAGGAGAAATGCCGGACGCCTTCACGCTTGAATGACGCCGTCCACATGGTCGGGAGTTACATCATTCATCTGCTTCAGCGCGTCCCGCAGGAGAGGGCTTTCCGGGTCGAGATGCAGGGCCTGCTGCAGATATGCATGCGCCTTGCTTTCGACTCCCATCAGGTCGCAAGCCGCGATCAGATTATTGAGATAAGTTTCGTTTCTGGGACTGAGCTCCATAGCCTTCAGAAATTGTTCAGCTGCCTTTTCGTAATCGGGCGCCTTCATGTAAACCGTCCCCAACTGATTCCGGTAATTCGGATTTTTTGGCTTGAGTTCTGTCGCGCGGATATGCGCTTGTATGGACCACGGCCACTTCTGGTTGTCATCCAGAGCCTTGCCAAGATCATAGCAAAAGCCCGCGTTACCTTCGTGGTTTTTGAGAGCTTCGTCATAGGCGTCGCCGGCCTGGCCAAAGTCTCTGGAATTTTCCAATGCCGCGATCAGGTTGGCGTGATAAACTGCGACATCGGGCGCTATCGCGATGGACTTGCGGTAGTTTTCTGCCGCTGCTTTGTAATTGCGCAGTCCAAAGAGCGAGTTCGCCAGGTTGTTGAAATGAAATGGGTTATCAGTCTCAAGCGTCACGGCTTTTTGATAGGCGACAACCGATTTTTCCAATTGCTGTTGTTCGAAATACGCAAGGCCCAGGTTGGAGTGATAGGTCGAAATCCCGGGCTCCATTGAAATTGCCTGCTCATAATTCCTGACAGCGCTGGCGTAATCCTTCGTGTTGTGGTAAGCGACTCCCAGGCGATTGTAATACGTAGCGTTAGCCGGATCAAGCTCAATCGCTTTCAAATAGGAATTCACAGCTCTGGTCATCTGCTTATCGAGGACCAATGCTCCGGCCAGGTTTGAGTGAAACACGGCCTCTTTTGGGTTCAGTAGAATTGCCTTTTCGTAGTTCTCGATCGCTTTCGGGTACCTGGTGAGGCCGTAATAGGAATTCGCCAGATCGTTAAACCAGTTCGGATTGCTCTGATCCAGCTTCACCAACGCTTCATAAGTTTCGGCTGCCATTTTCCACAGACTCTTCTCATATAGTCCTTTGCCTAATGCACTGAGGAAGGTGGATTCGTTTTGGTTCAATGCAATCGCCCTGCGGAGCAATTCCGACGAATCCTTGTGGTTGCCGTATTTTTCTGCGGAGGCAATGGCATTGACCCAGTGGTTCGGATCTTTGTCGTCCAGTTCTACCGCAGCCTTAAAAGCTTCCAAAGCCTTTTGCCAATCTTCCATGCCGTAACATGCAAGACCGAGATTCGAATGATAAACGGCAACACGCGGGCTCTTTTCAACCGCGCGCCTGTAATTTTCGGACGCGTCACAGTAGTTTGCTTCGCCATAATAAAGATTTCCCAGGCTGTTCAGGTAATAGACGTTGTTTACGCCGAGCGCTGCAGTCTCGGCGCTGGCCCGTCTGAAGTAGCGTATGGCCACCTCGTTATAATCATCCAGGTATTCCGGTTTCAGCCATCCCAGGCTGAAGAAATGAACGTGGTCATTATCTATCCAATACTTGATCCTTCTCGCCCGCCGTTTCTTGAGTTCCGGATCTGTGTCGTTAAAATCCGATTCAAGGATCAGGTCGATATCAAAATCTTCAGCCAGGAATTTGTTTGAGATATTCAGAAAGAGGCTTTTGATTTCCGGGCTTGGAGTTTTGCCGGTATTCTTGTCTGTAGCAACCAGAACACGACAAAGCAGTTTTAAAGAGTTGAGGTCGTTCCCATCCAATCGTTCGGAGCTGATGTAAGTTTTGGAAAAGAGCTTGTTCAGTTCGCTGAGCTTTGACTCGAAGATGGCGCCGTCTTTGTCTTCTGCGGAAGTCTCGAACAAGGTAGAGAATTTGGAATTTTTAATGCTGAAATCCTTGATCGTTACAAGCAGTAAGGTCTTGGCTGCCTCGTATTCATCGAGTTTCTTTTGCAATGCGCGCTGATGCGCCTGGTCGTCAAGTGGTATCTGGTTCTGTTTGCCCTTCGGCTGGGAGGTCTCGGATGGGCCGGTTGGTTTTTTCAGATCGGTAAGCTTGCCTCTGATCTGCGTTATCTCCGCCGGCTCATCGAAAAGCGTTTGGGCCAGGGAAAATACGATCGCTTTTTGATTGGGATATTTTTCTATGGCCAGGTTGATATCTTCGATTGCCTTGCGCACCCTTCCCTTCCACGACAACGCAAGGTGCCGGTTAAAGTGGACGATCACATTCTCCGGATTCGCCTCGATCGCACGGTCAAAGGATTCGATTGCTTCGTCCAGCTTCGACTCGTCTGACAATCGTGAGTAGTAACCCAGGCACGCATTGCCGAAGTCGTTGAGCACGTAGCTGAGAACGGCTTTTACGGTTCTTGGTGCAACTGCTTCGTGCGCGATGATCTCCTGAGAAAATGCCTCTTCCAGAAGAAGCCGGTTTAGCTGAACGAGTTTTTCACCTTCAGGATTCTGATCCGCCAGATGCTTGCATTCATCCGAGAGCTTTACTAACTCAAATCTTTCCGCGATGTAAAACTTTCTGGATTCAACGACCTCGTTAAGTGTCGTGAGCAGGCCTTTCATCAGTTCAGGCGGCGGTTGCGTGTCGACATCCGCTTCGTCAAGAAGTTTCTCGGGTGCGACTTTAACGAAGCGATCTTTCAGGTACTGATCAATGGGGCGTTTTGGGTCCTTAAGTCTGGACGCGAGCGCTGCGGTGTCTTTGATATCCGCCTGCGCGAATCGCCCGCATTCAGCCATCTTGTGTTTGTAGTGTTGCTCGACCTTCGATTTGTATTCGGCGTACCGGTTGAAGATCTCCGGCCCCATCAGCCCGTAGTAATCAAAATAGATATCCTCAGTATAATACGTACAGATCTCGAGCGCTGCGGAGATCGCCTGGTGATAGCGGTCATAGCTTTCGTTGAATCTTCCTTCTTCTGCAGCGATTCGGGCCAGTCCATAGGTCAGCGTCCCGACAAAGGTTTCACTTGAAATACTTTTGAGTTCACAACCCTCCTCAAATTTTTTCTTTGCTGCCCTGAGATCGCCCAGCAGCCACCACAGATAACCTTGCTCGGCAAGGGCTGCTATGTTGCCGGGATTGATATTGAGGACTCTGTCAAATTCCTTTACTACGCTGAGAACCTTCGAGACTGTCATCTCATTTTTGATCTTGAAAAGCCTTTCCGCTTTGTCGGCGAGAAGGTACTGTGCGATCTGAAAGTCCGGGGCAAGTTCCGCCGCCTGACGTGTGAGCAGGATTGATTCATCCAGGTCCGGCTCGTTGTGACCCGCAGTAATGAGGTACAACGGATTCCGGTCGGCGAATTTCGGGTGCACCGCCTTCGCTTTTTTAAGGTAATCATTCATTTTCGAAAGGCCTCCAAGGTAGTAGTATCCGAATGCGGCGACGAGGTAGGCGTCAAACAGCACCTGGCTGCTGCGTTCAAAAACGGCCTCCGATGGTTTTATCATCCTGAGCTTGTGTGTTACCCAGGAGTCCTTTGGAAATGTGAGGAAAGAAGGAAGCGGTCGTGACTTTTTTACTTCAAGGTGCCCGTGCAATACTTCGAGCTGGCGGATCAACTCATCCATCAGGGGCCTGATCTCAAAGATGGGATTTGAGTGCCTTCCCGTAAGCGCGGAGATGATCCTTCTGTACAGCAGCGACTTGACGAAGCCGGTTTGGATCCTCGCCTTCTGATGTATGGATTTTGCTTTCCACCGCCAAAGGACGGGCGTCTTGATAATGAAATTGGTGATCGGAGTGATCTGTGAAATTTCAAAGTACTGCAACGCCGTCCGGTATAGTTTGATGGCGCGGTCGAACGCGTCGATCGTATTGGACCGCGCAAAATCCTCGGCTTCGTGAAAGAGCGCAACGGCGCGTAACCTGGCCGTTGGGAACAACTTTATCTTTTCCTGGACATCCTGCTCGATCTCTTTGTATACTTCAGTTGCAACACTGGAATAGATCCTTTCAATCATTTGATTGTATTGTTCAGCCGACAGCTTTTTGTCCCTTTCAAGCGGAAACTTTACCGGGTAGGCGAGCACCGACGGACTGAGCAACGATCCGATCCGCACCTGCGGCATTACGTGGATGACCCAGTTGTTATCTTTGTCTTCCCTGACAGCATAAGCGCCGCCTATCTGGATATGCGCGATCAGTTTTGACTGAAGGTCCTGGATTGAATCGAAATAATGAGGAAGTTCTTTTTCATTCTTTGGATCCAGCTCGTCCAGCTTGAGCAGCGACAGCCTTTTTATCCGCGAGTTTAACCTTTCCATCAGATCGTGATGCAGCAAGTTAAACCGGTCAATTCCGTTTAATGTATAGCGCGTATCGGGAGTTCCCTTCACTTCCTCAAAACGGCTGACGCAAAAAGTGTATCTGAACGGCTCTTCAGATTCTTTTGAAAGAAATCTGGAACGCACGAGCATAAAATAAAAAAGAGGGGAGAGTACAACGATCCAGAAGACGATGGGCTCAATCACCGGATCATAGTTCGTGATCGCCGCGCCTGGATTGGTTACCAGTAGTCCGATGAAGCTGGCAAAGTTCCGGTAGTATTCATATCTGAACAGATCTGCGCCTGCGAATTGGGATAACACTCCAGACAAAAGAATGACAATAGCAAAGTAGATGCTGTTCCTCTCATTTTTTTTCCGGCTCCTTAATTTTTTTTCTATGCCCTGGACCAGCGTGTACTGATCGTTGGAAAATACCTTCGAGAGCAGGTTGGATAGTTCCATAGACAAGGTGATTGGATGGGAGGCCGTGGAAGAGAAGAGCGCTCGGGTGCCGACTGCCGTTAAGGTGCGATCTCAAAGAAGTCAAACCCTTAATCTAATATATTGAAACGCCGGGCGGGCTACAAGATTTTTTGATTGATATTCCATTGAAGCGTCTTTTTTTTTCCGGATGTCCGGTATTGAATTGTCTCATATTCGTGAGACATGAGAGTTTATCTCCGAAGAAATCTGCTGAAGCAGCAGTAACACACAGATCATCAAACGACAGTAACTCCCCGGATGCGCAGAAGTTCCCATCGCCCACTATCACCCCGCACATGACCACATGACCACCTCGCACATTAATCCCCTCATTGCCGGCTAGCCGAACTTCCCCGCGCCATCACCTCAACACATCAACACTTCAACACCCCAACACATTTACCTCCCTAGCTATCCCAACATTGCGGGGAGGCACCATACCACAATCACTGCATGAGGTAATTAGCGAAATTTTCAACAAATTGAGCCGAACAAGCATTGTATTCGAATGAAGAACGCTTTAGCCCTTGTAATTGTTGCTGGATTTGCTTTCCTCTCGTGCAGCCAAAAGGTCGACAATCGTGCGGAGCTTCCGCGCGTCGCAATTGCGGGTCTGGGCATTGAATCCAGCACATTTTCTCCAGCGCAGACACATGAGGAAGCGTTTCATGCAAGGGTGGGAGATACCATTCTGACATCTTATCCATTTCTGAAGCCCGATTCAGCTGATTTCAAGAGGGCGAAATGGTTCCCGGTGCTGATAGGGCGCGCGTTGCCCGGAGGCATTGTAACGCGCGAAGCTTATGAGTCGCTGGCGACCCAGATTGTTGACGGATTGAAGAAGGACCTTCCTTATGACGGGCTGTTCTTCGACATACACGGCGCCATGAGCGTCGTCGGCCTGGATGACCCAGAGGGTGACCTGATCGAAAGGATCCGCGCCGTCGTCGGGTATGAGACCATCATTTCCACCTCGATGGATCTTCACGGAAATGTATCCTGGAGGCTGGCCCAAAACAGCGACCTGATTACATGCTACCGCATGGCTCCGCATGAGGACGCCGTCCAGTCCGACAAGCGCGCCGTCGACAATTTGTTAGACAGGATCGAAAGTGGAAAAGGCAAGCCTCAGTACAAGGCATACATCAAGGTTCCGATCTTATTACCGGGGGAGAAAACCAGCACACGTGTCGATCCGGGGAAAAGTCTCTATGCAAAAGTGGCACCTGCGGCAGCCCAACCCGGCGTAATAGACGCAGCCATCTGGATCGGTTACGCCTGGGCGGATGAGCCGCGTAACCACGGCGTAGTGATGGTCACAGGCGATGACAAGGAGAACGTAACATCCGCCGCGGAAAGCCTTGCGAAGAGTTTCTGGGATGTGAGGAACGAGTTTGAATTCATCGCACCCGTTGCGTCCCTCAAGGAAAGTCTGGACAAAGCTGTGGCAAGCGACAAACACCCGTTCATGATCAGCGACATGGGAGACAACCCTACGGCTGGGGGCGCCGGCGACGTCACCTGGACGCTTATTGAGATACTCAAGCGTCCGGAGTTCAAATCCGCAAAAGGTCCTTCGCTGATATATGCGTCCATTCCGGGGCCCGCGTTCGTCGAGAAAGCCATACAGGCTGGTGTCGGATCTAAGGTCGATGGATTTGCAGGTGCTGAGGTCGACAACCGGTACGCGCCTCCCGTGCGCTTGCAGGGAGTCGTGAAAGCAATCGAGCACGGCGATATCCATGCGGAGACAGAAGTAGTCGTGCAGGTCGGCAGTGTCAACGTGATCGTCACAAAAAAGCGAAAGCCCTACCACCGGGAATCCGACTTCACAGAGTTGGGCTTGAACCCCCGCGAAACCGACATAGTCGTCGTGAAGATCGGCTATCTCGTTCCGGAGCTATACGATATGCGCGCCGACTGGATCATGGCCCTGACGCCCGGCGGCGTCGACCAGGACCTCGAACGCCTGACTTTCAAACGCATCCAACGACCAATGTTCCCTTTTGATAAGAATATGGTCGACCCTGATCTCAAAGCCCAACTCGTACCGCTGTCGGGCGACAAACGTTAATGTGTTGGGTGTTGAAGTGTTGGGGTGTTGGGGTGTTGGGGTAATTGGCGATGATAGATTTTTTGCCAGTCCAGATCAACAGATCATTTACGCACTTTACCCCCACTCATGCCGCAAACTTCCCATCGCCTACGATCACCCCGCACATGACCACACTAACACATCGCACATTAATCCCCACATTGCCGGGGAGGCACCATACCTCTTTCGGCTCATCATTCTTAAATGGGTTTGCGTTAACCAGAATCGCTACGGAGCGCACACTCATGAAGTACTGATGGGCGCAGTGCGAGGACTACGCACCTCGCACCTGACCACATTAACACCTCGCACATTGAACATCCCCTCATTGCCGGCTAGCCGAAGCTACCCACACCACCGACCTCAACACCTCAACACCTCAACACCCCCTAACCGCCTGTCAATAATTTTTCCTCCTTTTCCGCGTAAGGCTTATTTTAGCGGCAGCTTACGCGTGGTCGGCTGACAATTAATCGATTTACGAACACTTATGGAGTTTTTAGACGGAGTTAATGCCCTTACTTTGGTTTTTGTTGCCGTGCTGGTCTTCGCCATCGCATACCGGTTCTACGGGATCTTTCTCGCCAACAAAGTGCTGAGGCTGAATGCCAGAAATGTTACACCCGCCATCGAATTTGCCGACGGAAAAGATTACGTCGCCACCAATAAAAATGTCCTCTTTGGACATCACTTTGCTGCCATCGCTGCGGCAGGTCCGCTGGTCGGCCCTGTCCTGG
>CBFGXV010000059.1:0-8819 GCA_965652755.1 uncultured Chryseosolibacter sp.
AGGTTTCCCTCTCAACCTGAAAAAATATGTTGGCAAAAACTTTCGGAAGCGCCGTCCATGGCGTTGACGCGCGCACCATTCTCGTAGAAGTAGGTGTCGGACAAGGAACACGGTTCTTCATGAGTGGACTGCCCGACAACGCATTAAAGGAAAGTCAGCTGCGCATTGAATCCTCTTTAAAGCACTGGAAGTATTTCATGCCCCGGGAAAGAACGGTGGTAAATCTCGCCCCCGCAGACATTCGCAAGGAGGGGTCCGCATATGACCTTCCAATCGCGCTGTGTATCCTGGAAGCTTCCCAGCAGATCACCACAAACAAGCTCGACAAGTTCATCATCATGGGCGAGCTGTCTCTCGACGGCGTGCTTCGGCCCATCAAAGGTGTTTTGCCCATCGCGATCCAGGCGCGCAAGGAGGGCTTCAAAGGTCTTGTCATTCCTGCGTCAAATGCGAACGAGGCCGCCGTCGTCGACGGGCTCGACGTTTTCCCCGTGAAGACCTTGCCGCAAGCCATCAGTTTTCTTGAGGACCGGGAAAAGATTGAGCCGCTGAAGATCAATTGCCGCGCGTTGTTTGAATCGCAGTCCAATTCGTACGACAGTGACTTCAAGGATGTTCAGGGCCAGGAAAACATCAAACGCGCGCTCGAGATCGCTGCTGCGGGTGGCCATAACGTTATCATGATCGGCCCTCCTGGTGCGGGCAAGACGATGCTTGCGAAAAGACTTCCAACGATACTTCCTCCACTCACGCTGAGCGAGGCGCTCGAGACGACGAAGATACATTCTGTGGCAGGGAAACTCTCGCGCGAGACCGGCCTGCTGACTACACGACCGTATCGCGCGCCGCACCATACCGTGTCAGATGTCGCGCTTGTCGGTGGTGGAGGTAATCCGCAGCCAGGAGAAATCTCGCTCGCGCACAATGGCGTGCTTTTTCTTGATGAGCTTCCCGAGTTCAAGAGAACAGTGCTCGAGGTAATGCGTCAGCCGATGGAGGAACGGCGGGTGACGATCTCGCGCGCAAAGGTATCGATAGAATATCCCGCGAACTTCATGCTTGTCGCCAGTATGAACCCGTGTCCCTGCGGCTACTACAATCATCCGGAAAAGGATTGCGTTTGCGGATCAAACACCGTGCAGCGGTATCTCAGCAAGATCAGCGGGCCTTTGCTCGACCGCATCGATCTTCACGTCGAGGTCGTTCCGGTAAGTTTTGATGAGATGACGGCAAAGCGCAGGGTGGAGAACAGCGACACCATCCGGCAGCGCGTAATCCGGGCCCGCGATGTTCAGACTCGCCGTTTCATCGGACATAAAAACATCTACTGCAATGCCATGATGCCTTCGAATCTCGTGAAAGAGATCTGTGTTGTTGACGAGGTGGGAAACGCGTTGCTGAAAACAGCAATGGAGCGGATCGGGCTCTCCGCCCGGGCGTACGACCGGATACTTAAGGTCTCCCGTACGATTGCCGATCTTGCTGAAAGCGTCGATATCAAGGCTGAACACCTGGCTGAAGCAATTCAATACAGAAGTCTTGACAGGGATGGCTGGGCGGGTTGAGAAGAAACCGGCCGGGCACTTTGTTCAATGGTGTTCGCGAGCGGACGAGTTATCCACTATCCGGACACTGGCCGCGGAAAAGACTGTCTCTATCGCTCTGAAACACGCATCCGTTTGCGGCATACTAATTGAGTTGCGCATCCTCCGGGTTCAATCCATTTTGATCAGGTTTTGGTTATGTTCTGGATTGAATCCCTTTGAATCTTTTTAAAACTTTTTGCCCGAAAGTTCCATCCCCTACCAGAACCTAGTCTTTATTATATGTTCAAGAACCTCCTTAAGATCTCAATCCGGACCATCCTCAAAGAAAAGAGCTATAGTCTTCTAAACATCACAGGACTTACGATCGGCATTACGTGCAGCATGTTCCTGCTGATGTATATCCTGCATGAGCTCAGCTATGACAGGTATCACGTAAATGCCCGAAACATCTATCGCGTTGTATCAAACATCAAGGAAACGGACGACGCATTTACCTGGGCCGTTGCGCAGATCCCCCTCGCCGAAGAGCTCAGGGACAATTATCCGGAAGTGAAAAATGCCGTGCGTTTTTTCGGGACGGGCCGTACGCTCTACAAGAATGACGACAAACAATTCTACGAGGAGGAATTTTATCTCGCTGATTCTACGGCGTTCGATATGTTCACCTATCAATTTCTCCACGGTGATGAGGCCACGGCGCTGGATAATCCTTTTTCCATTGTATTAACGGAAAAAACCGCGCAGAAATATTTTGAAGATGTTTCATCAGCGGTCGGCCAGTCGATCCAGAACCAGCAAGGCGAGGAGTTCAAGGTGACGGGAGTCATCGAAGACGTTCCATTGAATTCGCATTTTATTTTTGACGGGTTGATCTCGCGCAATACGCGGCCGGGCTTTCAGGGTAGCTGGGGAAATTTTGGTGTGTTCACCTACCTGCATCTTCCGGACGGCTACGATCTTGGGAAGATGTATACGAGTCTCGACTCCGTGATCAAACAGAAAGTTGACCCGATCTTCGCGGAGTTTGGCATTCAGATCAAATACGAATTGCAACCTATCCTCGATATTCACTTGTACTCGAAGATCCAGGATGAGGCAGAGGCCGGCGGTGACATCTCGTACATTTACATTTTCGCTTCCGTCGCTGCCTTTATGCTGCTTATCGCGTGTATCAATTACATGAACCTCGCAACAGCGCGTTCTGTTAACCGCGCGCGCGAAGTGGGTGTAAGGAAGGTGATGGGTTCGCAGCGCAGGCAGTTGATTGCGCAGTTTATTACCGAGTCTGTAGTCATCGCGCTTATCGCCATGGTCATCAGTATTCTGCTCATCTATGCACTGCTTCCTTCGTTCAATGACCTTGCGAACAAGTCGCTTCCATTCTCTTTTATCGTGCAGGGGCCTGTGATACTCAGTTTGCTGGCCATCGTTGTCTTCGTGGGGATTGTCGGCGGGAGCTATCCGGCGTTTTATCTGTCGGGCTTCAATCCGGTAAATGTGCTGAAAGGTAAGGTGACGGCCAGGGGAGGAAATGCTTTATTCCGCAAATTTCTCGTTGTATTCCAGTTCGCGATTTCAATCTTCATGCTTATTTCGACGCTGATCGTTTTTGATCAACTGCAGTTCATGCGCAGTAAGGATCTCGGCTTTGAAAAGGAACGCGTTGTACGGCTGAGCCTGAATGAACGCGCCCTGCGTGAAAAGTCACAGGGACTGCTTGACCGGTTAAGACAAACCCCGGAGGTTGCTTCCGTGGGGATGGCTTCCAGCTCTCCGGGACAGGGAATCGGAAAATTATTGCTCAAGGTTGAGGACAATGAAGGAAAACTCACAGACCGGGGGGTGGATCTTTATTCCGCCGATTTTGATTTCATCAAGACGATGGGTATGAAGATCGTAAAAGGTCGCGACTTCTCCCGGGAAGTCGTCTCGGATACAACATATGCGGTGTTGGTCAATGAATCAATGGTTAAGCGTATGTCGTGGGATGATCCCCTGGGCAAGAAATTTGTATTTGGCGGAGGGGGTCCCAACAATACGCCGGTCGAAAAAAGAGTCGTCGGTGTTGTAAAAGATTACCATCAGAATTCACTTTATGATCCGATCGAGCCTCTGATGATTGTGCTTGATAAGAACAACAACAACATTTTTGTACGTACAAATGAAGGCGATGTGACGCAATCGATAGCTGCAATCGAAAATGCATGGAAGGAGATTTTTCCCACCTATGTTTTCGAATATGAATTTCTCGATGCGGATTTTGATTCGCAATACGAGGCTGATAAAAAGCGCAGTCAGATCTTCACCGCTTTTTCCGGCCTTACCATTGTCATCGCATGTCTTGGATTACTCGGTCTCGCCGCGTTCACAACTGAGCAGCGTACGAAGGAGATCGGCGTGAGGAAAGTGATCGGGGCGAGCGTCCAGCATCTTGTTATGCTGGTGTCGAAGGAATTTTTTATTCTCGTTGGGATCGGGATGATACTCGCATTTCCCGTGGCCTGGTATTTTACGAACAGCTGGCTTCAGAATTTCGCATACCGTATCCAGCTTGAGGGGGAGTGGCCAACCTTCGTGTTGTCTGCCACGCTCGCCTTTGTGATCACATTTGTGACGGTGGGCTTCCACGTGATACGCGCAGCGTCCGCGAACCCTGTCAAATCATTGCGGGATGAGTGACGATGCTTGTCTGGTTAAGTTGGCTATTTCATTTCCGGGCGTGGTTCGTCCTGGGAGTGTTACCGCGGGATGTATTTGCGCCCCGACGTATTAGTTAAATCTTATTCTGAAGGTCGTACCGCGGTTTACTTCACTTCTGACACGGATGCTTCCGCCGAGTGCTTCCACCTGCGTCTTGACGAGGAAGAGGCCGACGCCCCGCGCTTCCTGGTGTTCATGGAAAGTCTTGTGAAGTCCAAAGAGTTTATCTCCGAACTTCTCCATGTCAATACCCTGACCGTTGTCCGTCACTTCAAGTTCCAGATGGTTGTCGTTGAGACAAGTCTTGAAATGGATTGACGGCTTCCTATCCGGTGATCTGTACTTCACGGCATTCGTAAGCAGATTTTGGAATATGCTTTCCAGATATGGTTTCGAGTACCGCACTGTAGGCGCGGAGTTGAAGTCAAACGTGACCGCGGCTTCCGCGACAATGAGTTCACCCTCCAGAGACTGTACCACTTTGTCGAGCACTTCCTTAAACCGAATCTCGGAAAGGTCGATGTGAGGTTGCGTCTTCGCTTTCAAAGTATCCATCAGCTCGTTCATGGTCTCGCCGAGGTTCTTGGAAACATTGCTTAGCTTGTCGAAGATCAATTTGTAATCGTTTATGTCGCTTTTTTCATCAAGCAGATTGATCAATGCCTGAATATTGCTGACGGGAGCGCGCAGGTTGTGGGAAATGATATGAGCAAATTCATCGAGCTTGCGATTCTGTTCCTGCAGATGAAGCGTGATAGTCTCGAGATTCGATTTTGAATGCAGGATGGTTTCTTCGGACTCCTTGCGCCTGGAGATATCGATTGCTGAAGCGTATATGAGCTTTGAATCCCGGTCGGGCGCGAGGGCCCACAGCAGCCAGCGGTAAGATCCGTCCTTGCAGGCAAGGCGGCTTTCGAAGGTGTGAACCTCATGAACGGTTGCGAGATGTTTTAATTCCTCCTTTGCTCTCGCAAGGTCTTCGGGATGGGTGAAATTCAGGAAATGATGCGAGCGCAGTTCCTCCTCGCTCCAGCCTACTATTTTTGTCCACGACGGACTGATCCTGACAACATTTCCGTCAAAGTCAACTACAGTGTTAAGGTTGATGGGGCTGTTAAAGAAACGCAAATTTTCTTCAGCGAGTTTACGGAGTTGTTCCTCAACCTCATGCTGCTTCGTGACATCCTGAATGAAACCCTCAAGCATCATCAGCTTATCATCTTCGAACAGGCCCACGCCGGATTCGTGGAACCAACGCTCTTCGCCGGAAGCATGTCTGATACGGTAGCTTAGCTGGTAGCCCCTTCGTTCGGCGAGGCACTGATTGATCGTATCGGTGACTATTTTCCGGTCTTCGGGGTGAATGATGCCCGCATACGTTATTTTTTCCGAGTAGTAATCTTCTTTAGTATAACCGGTCAGCGAGTGGATAGCATCATTCAGATAGATGATCGTGTAGTTTTCGTCATTATGACACAGGTAGATCGCGCCGGGAATGTTCTCGGCAAGCAGACGGAATTTTTCTTCGCTGATCTCGATTTGTTGCATCAGAGTCAGCTGCGTCGACAGGTCGGCGATGATACCCGCGAAGCCCGTGATATTATCGCGCTCATCCCGGAGGCAAATAATTGTGAGGCTGCCATGGAACCGCGATCTGTTCTTGCGGATAAAAGTCCATTCGCTGCGGTCTGGTGTTTTCTGACGCCGCGCTTTGGTGACGATTATGTCGAAAACAGGATCGAGCGTTTCGCCTGTGTCGTCCGAGTGTTGCTTCGCGCGCTTCTCGATCTCATCTCTGAGGTGAAAGATCACAGGTGTGGTTTTTCCGATTACCTCGTCGGGTGAATAGCCGAGCAAAGTCACTGCGGACTGGTTGAAGCTTGTTATGATTCCACCAGGGGTCGTGGTAATGATCCCCAAGCCTGCAGCATTAAGAAGTGACTCATCAAGGCTTCGAGCCTTGCGATAATCCTCGCTGGATTTTTGCGCATGTAGGTCTTTCTCTGGTAACGGCGCCTGTGGCATGAATCACTATGAACGAAACCCTAAATTAAATAAATTCATCGATGTGTAACAGACATCAGGCCATTTAAGAAAACCCGCGTTGTCGGCAGGCCTCGAATACTACAACCGCAGCCGCTGTGGATACGTTCATCGAATCTATTCGTCCGCGCATCGGGATAATGATGGGATTTTGGTTTTTCCCCGTCCAGATTTCAGAGAGGCCAGTTGCCTCTGTTCCCATGACGATGGCGCTCGGTTTAGTAAAGTCGACGGTGTGATAAGGCTTCGAAGCCTTGAGGTAAGTGCTGTAGGGGATTATATTATTTTTCTCAAGCCATGCCAGCGTTTCTTCTGAAGTTGCCGACGCGACCTGGTTCGTGAAAATGCATCCTACACTGGAGCGGATGACGTTGGGATTATAGAAATCTGTCTTAGGATCACAAATGATGACCGCATCCAGACCGGCAGCGTCGGCGGTGCGCAGGATAGCGCCGAGGTTACCCGGTTTTTCTACTGATTCAAGCACCAGAACCAATGGCGTACTGCTTAAATGAATACCCTCGAGCATATGCACTTTCTGCTCCGCAACCGCGATAATGCCGCCGGAGTTCTCGCGGATGGCGATCTTGTCAAAAACATCGCGCGAGACCGGAATGAGAAGTTTTTCATCGGGTCGGAACTGAGCGAGCTCCTCGCGGGAAATCAGTTCTTCGCAAAAAAACAGATTGCCGATCCTGTAGCCGGCTTCCAGCGCCAGCCCGATTTCCTTTCTGCCCTCTACAACAAACAGGCCCTGCATGCGCCGCTCCCGCGGCTTCTCCAGGGATAACAAGCTTTTGATCTTGGGATTCTGCGTGCTGGTAATCGTGAAATGCACTGTAATTCAATTAAGAAAGAGACATCTGGCCGTCTAATATTCCAGAAAGGCAAAAAATATCTTTTGCCCGTGCTGGTTGTACAATCTTAAACTTTAAATTCTGAAGATTAAACTCTTAATTTGACCAATTGGAAAAAATCGAATCGCGCGCCTTGAATCTAAAGCTGCAATATCCCGAATCGTGGAAAGACTATGAACTCATCGATTCAGGTGAATTTGAAAAACTCGAGCGCTTCGGCAAGTACATTCTGATTCGTCCAGAACCGCAGGCTCTCTGGAAGAAAGTATTGGACGCCGATCAATGGAAAAAGCTGGCGCACGCCCGGTTCGTCCGGGAGCAGAAAGACAAATTCCGTTTTACCGATGACGTGAAAGGCGGGTGGTCAAAACAGCCTGGCATGTCGGAAAGCTGGGAAGTGCAATATGACTACGGTGATCTGCGGCTTACGCTGCGCCTGGCATTGACAGGCTTTGGCCACGTCGGAATTTTTCCGGAACAGGGCAGCAACTGGAATTTTGTTTACGATACTATTCGCGCGTGGAGGCTGCCGCAGCCAAAAGTATTGAACCTGTTTGCCTACACGGGAGCTGCCTCTGTCGTTGCGCGCGCTGCCGGTGCCCAGGTGGTGCATTGCGATGCCTCAAGACCTGGCCTGAACTGGGCAAACCAGAACATGCAGCTGAATAACCTCTCGGATATACGCTGGGTTTACGAAGACGCGCTTAAATTCGTCAAGCGCGAGGTTAAACGCGGAAACCGGTACAACGGCATCATTATGGACCCGCCTCCTTACGGTCGTGGACCGGACGGCGAAAAATGGACCCTGCAGGAGCAATTGGATGAATTTATTCACCTCGGTCGCCAGCTTCTGGAGAAAGAGCATTGTTTCTTTATCCTCAGCATGTACGCTGCCGGACTGTCTGCCACCGTAGGATACAATGTTGTCAAAACCTATCTCCCGCATGAGAATATTGAGTGTGGCGAGCTGTGTCTTAAGAGCAGTCATGACCGCGACCTGCCAATGGGCACATTTCTGCGATTCAAGGCCTGACGATTGTTATACATTTCCGGCAATTCCAGCCGATATCTCTTTCGGCGCTTCAGGCTATTTTCAGGATGTGATATACTAATTGGTCAAATAGTAGTACCTTTGCGCCTCAATTTGTTTAAAAAAGGTATTTTGACCATTTATGGACGTTAATAAGATCAGGAACATTGCCATTATAGCCCACGTTGACCACGGAAAGACAACCCTGGTCGATAAATTACTTATGGCCGGTAAGCTCTTTAAAGACCATGAAACCCCTGGTGAGCTTATTATGGACAGCAATGATCTGGAGCGCGAGAGGGGGATCACCATTCTTGCGAAGAATGTATCAGTGCGGTACAAGGATTACAAGATCAATGTGATCGACACGCCGGGCCACAGCGATTTCGGAGGCGAAGTCGAACGTGTTTTGAATATGGCGGATGGTTGTCTTCTGCTTGTTGATGCTTTTGAAGGACCTATGCCACAAACGAGGTTCGTTCTTCAAAAAGCGCTTCAACTCGGCCTGAAGCCAATTGTCGTGATCAACAAAGTTGATAAGAAGAATTGTACACCCGATGAGGTACATGAGCAGGTCTTTGATCTGATGTACCAATTGGATGCTACGGAAAACCAGCTGGATTTTCCCACATTTTATGGTTC
>CBFGXV010000060.1:0-8778 GCA_965652755.1 uncultured Chryseosolibacter sp.
TCAAACGTTACTCAGAATGCGCCGGGGTACCATATCATCAATACAAAGATCGCAAGCAAAAACGAAGGATCACTTATCAGGTTTTTGCCGGATTTAATAACTCAACTATTGAGTTTGAAGATCCGTCTTTGAGTGTTTACGAGCGGGACAATAATTTTTTTGTGGGCGCAGGTGTAACCGTTCCATTGTCTTTTCTCGGGGATAAAGTTTCCTTAACTACTGAACCGCATTACTACAGCAACGTCTACCGCGGCGTCCGCTCAGGATTCACGCCAACCGGTGCCGTCGACAAGGATTATATCATGGAATTATCCGCCGTTAAGATCCCGGTCGGAGTTAAGTTACAATTTGGCAACTCTGCCTTTACGCCATATCTCAAGGGAGGTCTGACCGCACTACTCCCCCTGAAAGGTACCGCCAGGATTGAATGGCAAGGGAATACCGAGGACGAATTCAGCATTGAAGAGAAGACTGCTTCGCTGGTGTATTGGGCTGGCCTTGGGGCACAGATCAGGATTCCCGGATCGAGGTTTGTTTTCATCGAACTTCGAGGCGAAAAATTTATCGATTATGTAGGATTTTATGGACCTGAGGGCGCGACAAACATTCCGTCAAGTTTGTTTAATAAAATGTTTATTTTTGGTTTTAGTTTCTAAAAATTTATCATGGCTTCAAAAGTAAATGACGTGCGGGTATTGGTTGTCGGTTGTGGAAACATGGGAGGCGCACACGCAAAAGCATATCACGATCTCGACGGATTTGAGATCTGCGGCATCGTGTCTCGCGGGAAGACCAAGGAAGTTCTGAACGAAAAGCTCGGCGGAGGTTATGCCCTGTTCGATGATTATGAAACCGCTCTTAAAAAAACGCGGCCGGATGCTGTTGCCATTTCTACCTGGCCGGACACGCACGAGGCCATGGCTATCAAAGCTTTCGAACATGGTTGTCACGTGTTCATCGAAAAACCGCTCGCTGATTCCGTTGAGGGTGCTGAACGCGTTGTGAAGGCGGCGAACAAAGCTGGAAAGAAACTGGTGGTCGGCTACATTCTGCGGCATCATCCGTCCTGGGAACGATTCATTGAAATCGCACAAACATTGGGCAAGCCCCTTGTCATGCGGATGAACCTCAACCAGCAGAGCAGTGCCGATATGTGGACTCTCCATCGGAATCTGATGAAAAGCCTTAGCCCGATCGTTGACTGCGGTGTGCACTACATCGATGTCATGTGCCAGATGGTTCGCTCCAAACCTGTGCAGGTAAGCGCTATTGGAGCAAAGCTGACGAATGAGATCCCATCTGACAATTACAACTACGGCCAGTTGCAGATCCGCTTCGAAGACGGATCGGTGGGATGGTATGAAGCAGGGTGGGGTCCGATGATGAGCGAAACTGCGTTCTTTGTCAAGGATGTGATCGGCCCTAAGGGATCTGTGTCAATCGTCGCAAAGGAAGCTGGAGCTGCAGGTAAGTCTGATTCAATTGAAGCACACAGCAAAACCGAATCGTTGCGCGTCCATTACGCTGACCTGGACAAGCAGGAAAAGTTCGCCAGAGAAGATGAGTGGATCAACCTGAAAGACGAGCCCGATCATCAGGAACTCTGCAACCGCGAACAACGCTTTTTACTGAAAGCCATTCGCGAGAACATCGACCTGAAAGACCATATGGAAGATGCCGTGAACAGTCTGCGTATAGCCTTCGCGTGCGACAAGTCAGTCAAGTCGGGCCAGGTCGTAATGTTGTGATCGCAATGAACTAAGGGCCCGAGGCCTAAGCCGTAAAGGCCCTCATCTTTTCAATTCCCGTCTTCGCCACGGTGAGTGGATCCTGTTTCCAGTACTCGCGGTTGAACAGTTCGAGGGACAGGATCTTTTCGCCATCCATCGCTTTGAGATCCGCTATGATCTGCTTCAGGGGCGCGATCCCATCTCCGGGATAAACGCGATCCTTGTCTTCCATTTGCTCCCTGGCCATATTACCCGGGTAGTCGTTCATATGGAAGACTTCGATCATCTTGCCGTCGAGCATCTTGAGGTTTTCAAATCCGGAATTTCCGCGGAACAAATGGTAAACGTCGGGCAGTATCCGCACATCCGGATCGTTGGCGACGGCAATGGCCATCATAGCCTGGCCAATGTGATGAAACACAGACGCTCCCCAGATCTCCAATTGTGGTCTTACGCCAGTTTGTCTCCCAAGCTCGAGAAGCTCACGGTATCTTTCTCCCACCTTAAAAAGATCCGGTGTTGTTTTTACGCCCGCGGCAGGTGCGGCAATTCTGGGGCAACCCAGCGCTGCCATGATCTCCATCTCTTCGCGCATCTGCTTGAAGCCGGCCTTGCGTTGTTCGTCATCGTCTGTCATCCATGGAGCAAAGCCGATTGCGTTGATCGGCGCAACCTTGCTGTCATCCAGTAACTTCTTCAGCGCGCGTAATGTCCCGCCTTTTTCAACATACGCTTTCAGATCTCCGATCCACGGTTCAATACATTCGTAGCCTGCGCGCGCGGCAATATCGATGTACTTTTCAATGCCGAGCTTCTGCCCGCTGATGGTGCTTGTGTTCAGCGACAACCTGATCTTTCCCTTTTTCGCTGGCGGGCCCGCCGTGGCATGCGGGCCAATAACAGCAAGCCCGGAAGTGGCTGCAATGCTTTGAAGGACATTTCGTCTGTTCATTTCACATGGATTATTTGCAGAGCTAAAATATCCGCTATTATTAAGTAAACCAACACGCTGACTTTGCTTTTTTCCGGTTTACCGCGAGGGGTGTCCCTGAAGGATGACCGGTGTTTATTGCTTTCCACCTGTACTTCACGGAATTTGCGGCCTCTTAGCCGCCATATTCCACCAGTGCATCGTTAATTGCTGCGGTATATCAATTGTTATTCTTTTAATTTATGATCCACATAATATTTACGATGATCCCGAATACCAGTAAGACGCAACGCCAATGGCTCAGGAACCGCATACAGAGGCTTCATTTCCGCTTGTTTGCTACCGTTATGATGATGTGTTTTATGGCAGGAGTAAATGCCCAGGCGGACGAAGCCGCTAGACGGCGAAATTTCAATACGGAAAACGGAGTCGCGCTGAGGGAGTTTGATCCCGTAAGTTATTTCAACAGTAGCCGTCCATTAAAAGGCCATTCAAAACTTTACCACAACTACAAGGGGATCACTTACTATTTTGTCAACGCAGGGAACCTTGAAGAGTTTAAAAAGTCTCCGGAGAAATATGAGCCCGCTTATGGAGGATGGTGTGCTTATACCGTTGCGCTGAACGGCGAACGGGTGAAGGTGAATCCTGTAACTTATAAGATCCTCAATGGGAAGTTACACCTGTTCTATAACTACAACAGCGACAACCGTCTGACGAAATGGAATAAGGATGAGAAAAAATTCATTGCCTCCGCGAACAGAAACTGGGTTGCGCGCATGCATTGATAGCGGCAGGGGCGCCTGATTCTTTCATGAAAAGTTACTCAGGGATCTTATCGCGCTTTGCGTAGTACAAACCGGTTGTAAAGACGCGCTTTCGTTTTGAGATTCATGTGAATCCTTGACCCGACCACTCCGGCGAATTCACCAAACAATTCCTGCCACTTTGGGGGAAACAATTTTTTGATACGCGCCTTCTTTACGTCGTCCTCAGCCTCCATCGCTTTCACGACATTGGGTGCGATGTCTTCCTCTTCGAGTACTTCGAGTCCGCTGGTTTTCAATTGCTGGCGAAGCAGATCCATGTTCCTGACATCGCGAAAATCCACCAACAGCAAATACCCCCCGGGCTTCAGGATCCTTTTTACCTCACTCAGGAATTTATCAACAGACCCGTATGCATGGCATGACTCGACATTCAGCACAACATCAATGCTGTTATCCGCCAGGGGGATTGATTCGGCGCTACCCTGGATAAACCGGAGATTGGGAAGCACGTGTATCTTGTTTGAAAGGTCAACGGCGCTTTGCGCAATGTCCATTCCCGTATAGAACGCGGGCTGAAATGCGCCGGCAACATAGCGTGCGCCGCCGCCCCTGCCGCTCCCTACTTCGAGTACGGTCTTGCCACGGAGGTCGGCCTTCGCCGCCAGGTAGTGGTACATCTGCATGGGGTACTTCTGGATCTTCGGATCATCCGGCAAGGAGACGGGCGCCTCATTATCGTTCGGAATGTACCCGTAATTCATGAATTGCCAGTCCTCGGCAGGGATCCGTTTGGCCAGTATCTCGTACGTTACTTTGGCATTTAGGCGTTTAAACCAGGCAAAGCCCTTCAACGCGCGAATTATTAATCTTATCATCGCTAGGAAAACGCCAAAGGTAGGACATATTCCCAAATATCCCTTCAATGCTCATCACCTTTGAGATCCGTCCATATGTACTTTAACGGCCGTAAAAAAATAACCTGAAGACACGATAGGGCCTCCCGTACCGGCCTTCAGGGGAGAAAGAATTAATTATTACATTCGCTGTGATAAACTATACCAAAATGCCGAAGACGCTATTCACCTTCACCGCACTCAAACCGGTGTACCTTTTATGTGCAATTACATTTTCATTTCTCTCGTGCGAAAATTCAAAGCCTGCTTCCCCCGAGGCAAAGCTGCGTTTTGAGAGTATCATCCCCAATCCCGTATCCGCATCGATGACGGGAAACACCTTTACCCTGACCAATGACACGCGCGTTGTGGTGAGCCCCTCAGCGAATGGCGCGGAGAATGTCGGAAAGTTTCTCGCGGAGAAGCTGCGGCCGGCAACCGGTTTTGACCTCACCGTTTCCACCGGCGAAAACGCCGGCAAGGGGTCAATCTTCCTGTCGCTCACGGACGACAAGGAATTGGGAAAAGAAGGATACGATCTCAATATCAGCGAGGAACAGGTCAGGATCACCGCCAACACACCGGTGGGACTGTTCTGGGGCGTTCAGACGCTCAGGCAACTTTTGCCTGCAGAAGTTGAACAGAAGAATGCAGCGGTAAATACTCCCTGGGAAATTGCCACAGGCAATATCCGCGATTATCCACGGTATGCCTGGCGCGGCTCAATGCTTGATGTTGCCCGCCACTTTTTCGGAGTGCAGGATGTGAAACACTTCATTGATATCATCAGCTTGTATAAAATAAATACCCTGCATCTTCATCTCAGTGACGATCAGGGATGGCGGATTGAGATAAAGTCATGGCCTGACCTCACCAGGATCGGCGGTCGTACGCAGGTGGGTGGAGGCAACGGCGGATTCTACACGCAGGCGCAGTATTCGGAAATTGTCGACTACGCTGCGCAACATTTTATGACGGTCATTCCGGAGATCGACATGCCCGGACACATCAATGCCGCACTCGTGTCTTACAAGGAACTCAACCCAGGACCTGCTATCAACCGCGAGCCCGCAAGTGAAAGACCGAACAGACCCAAAGCAGGAGAAGTATATACCGGGACCGAAGTTGGTTTCAGCACGCTGGATGTGCGGAAAGAGGTCACCTTCCGTTTCATTAACGATGTGCTGCGCGAACTTGCAGAGATCACACCCGGGCCTTATCTGCACATTGGTGGAGACGAGGCAGCCGTGACGAAAAAAGCCGATTACATTCAGTTTGTGAACCGCTTTACGGAGATCGTGAAAGCCAACGGAAAAAGAATGGTAGGGTGGGAGGAGATCGCTCAGGGTGACCTCGATTCAACGATCATCGTGCAGCACTGGCACTCCCAGCAATATGCGAGAATGGCTGCTGACAAGGGAGCAAAATTGATCTATTCGCCCGCGGAAAAAGTGTATCTCGATATGCAGTACGACTCCACAACAAAACTTGGACTTCACTGGGCAGCGTACATTGAGGTTGACTCCTCCTACATGTGGGATCCTTCTACGCGCGTAGCGGGAATTGACGCCTCACAGATCCTCGGAGTAGAAGCGCCGCTCTGGTCTGAGACCGTCGTAACCATGGACGATGTGGAGTATATGATCTTTCCAAGACTGCCCGGGGTCGCCGAAATTGGCTGGAGCCAAAAAGATAAAAGGAATTGGGAAGAGTATAAGACGCGGCTTGCCAATCAAAGCAAAAGATGGGATGTCATGGACATAAATTATTACAAGTCACCCAAGGTGCCATGGGAGCAAACCTCCGGCGCTGAAACAGCAAAGAAAGAATGACGGTTTGATCAGCTGTTGAACTCTGCGGAGAGTCCGCAAGCGGAATCTCCGCAGAGTAAACAGGGAAAGATTATTTCGCCCAGTAGTCCAGCACCGTCGCCTTATCGAGATGAGGCAACAGGATCTCTACAAAAGCCTTGTGCTCAGGATGGACCAGGTACTCGTCTCTGTCCTTCTCACTTTTGAAAGTAACGAGGAAGCAATGCGTGAGGCCCTGATTCAGATTTTCGGGGCTGTTGTTCGTTCCCCACTCGAAGCCTTTGATCAGCGAAATCTTTTTTGCGAGTCCGGCGAACGCATCCTCAACCTTTTTTACGTCGGAAGGCTGGGAACTGTCTTTGAATTTGAACATCACTACGTGTCTTAACGATTTGCCCTCTTTCTTCTGAGCCTGGGCATGGCCGATAGTAGATATCATAACGATCAATGAGAGAGATAAAATGATGTGGTTGAAAGTTTTCATAAAATTAAGTGTGTTTTGATCCATGTTGCAGCGCAAGGCGCTAAATTAACAAAAACAATCCGGGTTAAATACTCTTCGGTACCTGTCAGCGTACTGGCTTAATCGAAGGGACACCGCAACGGCCCAGTACATGAAATGGCTTTGCAAAATATACCTTCGCCTCATTGGCTGGAGAACAGGAAGCAAGCTTCCGGCCTCGGTAAGGAAATGCGTGCTTGTGGGGGCGCCGCATACCAGCAACATGGATTATCCCATCGCGCTCGCCACGCTTTGTGCGGGTGGCGGAGAAATCCAGTCTTTACGAAACACAAGGATGATCCGCGTGTTAGAATGTGTCGGCGGTGACTTTGAAACGCAGATTCACAAGGACATCGACGTCCTGGGTCAAGGTCTCATCGGTAACGATTTCCGTTCTAAGGCCGTACGATGGGGCTTTGATAAACGGATCGAGTTTTTCGGTTGTCGGGATCAGGTCCAGAACCCCTGAAGTGGTCGAAATATTATCAAGGGACGCGAGTTCCATTTCGCCTTCCTGATCAGTCGAAATAAAGATCCTGATACTTTTGAGAAACGAAAATGACTTACCCGAGGGCTGGGTGATAGTCAGCTTCAATTGCTCAAGTTTTACGTCCCGTACGAGTTCGGCCTTTGTGTTGTTGTTGTCAAATTCCTGTCTTGAATTTGATGTGACGGCCGGGGTGGGTATCGTGACCGGAAGGTTCAGCGGAGAAGTACTTTCTATTGTGATGTTTGCGCTGTCGTTGATGCGAAAGGACAGGAGGTCTACAACCTCCTCGCAGCTGCAGATAAACAACACCGCAAAAAAAACATAAATGGCTTTGTGCATCGCTTTACTTCATTTGTGGATGGAATTAATTCCTGTATCAATAAGAATGTAACCAGCTGTTTTCGCATCCCGCCCGGGCACTGCTCCTGGCATTCGAGTGCGATTCGATCGTATCTGAAAATCACGGCTTTTTACACATACTTTCCCCTTGCAAATGGTGAGGGAAATGTTTTTATTAGAAACTATTCATCCTCATATGCTTCGCAAAATATTGATCTCCATACCTTTTCTGTGTGCTTGTCTGTCCTTTCAGAGCCAACCCGAATCGTGGATACGCATTAATCTCGCAGGATATAAGCCGCAGGGCACAAAAGTGGCCGTGTGGGGTAGTAAGGAGAACGTGTCGATTCAGGGATTTGAAGTTGTGGATAAAAAATCGGGCAGCGTTGTGTACAAAGGGAAAGCAGGTGATGCTTACGGAGCGTATGGGCCATTCCGGCAGACATACCGGTTGAACTTCAGTGCATTCACAAAGCCGGGGTCCTATTTCCTCCGTGCAGGTACGGCAACCTCGCCCGAATTCAGGGTCGCGGAAGATGTTTACAAAGGTTCCGCCGACTTCGCAATGAAATACATGCGTCAGCAACGCAGTGGTTACAACCCGTACTTGAAAGACTCATGTCACACAGATGATGGGTATACCATGTACGGACCTATGCCCGACACTACACATATTGATGTAAGTGGAGGTTGGCACGATGCGACTGACTATCTCCAATATTCGATGACGTCGGCCAACGCGACGTATCATCTGCTTGCGGCCTACCGCGACTTTCCGAAATCTTTTGCGGATGAACATCTTGCAAACGGCCTGCCGGGGCACAACCAGGTTGCGGATGTTTTCGATGAGGCGCGTTGGGGGCTGGACTGGTTGCTGAAGATGCACCCGCGCGCTGACTGGTTATTCAATCAGCTGGCTGACGATCGCGATCACATCGGTTTCCGATTGCCTGTTAATGACAAGGCCAATTACGGCAAAGGTAAAGAACGCCCTGTTTATTTTGTCACGGGTGAAGTGCAGGGCCTTGGAAAATACCGGAACCGTACCACGGGAACTTCATCGACAGCGGGAAAATTCTCCAGCGCATTTGCGCTAGGTCATACGATGTTTAAGACCGTCGATGCTCTATACGCGCGAAAGCTCAGGGAGCGTGCCTTTTCGGCGTACGAGTTCGGGCTTAGAAAACCGGGAAACACACAAACAGCCTGTTATACAGCACCCTACTTTTATGAAGAGGATAATTGGGTCGATGATATGGAACTGGCTGCGGCCCAGTTGTATAATTTATCAAAGGATGAAAAGATGCTCGCC
>CBFGXV010000061.1:0-8769 GCA_965652755.1 uncultured Chryseosolibacter sp.
GAATATTAAATGCTTCACACTGTTGATCCCAGAAGGTCTTGTCCCAATACAGGTCTGTGCCGATCTCACCAACAGCGGAGAATTTTCTTTTTGAAAGCCATTCTTCCACAATGTACAATTCACGCTCGAAACCTTTCTTCACAGAACACGGATGCAGGCCCATCATCGCGTGACATCCCTCCCACCGGCTTTCCAGGTCAAGCATTTTATCGATGGATGTATGATCAACGTTAGGCATGAAGATCTTCATGATCCCGTTTTCACGGAACCGCTCGATCATATCCTGGCGATCGCCGTCAAACTCTTCTGCGTAAATGTGCGCGTGTGTATCTATCCAGTAGCTCATGAACTTCTCAAAATCGAACCCAAATATCGAATACTCAGGGCAAATTGGGAAATATATCCCTGTGCGCCGGAATGCAAGTTATTGCATCATACCATATATTTGATTCACCCCGGGGCAACCGTTGCGCCAGGTACAAGTATTATTCGCCCTATTCGTTTATATTTATCCAGGCACTTTAATCTGGTCGCTATGAATTCGAGAAGATCATTCCTGAAACACTCCGCATCCGTTCTGACAGGGGCCGCGTTGTCTCCTTTGGCTTATTCAAAACTTCACGCGCGAGTTTCACCTGC
This sequence comes from uncultured Chryseosolibacter sp., assembly GCA_965652755.1. Lineage (GTDB taxonomy): Bacteria > Bacteroidota > Bacteroidia > Cytophagales > Cyclobacteriaceae > Chryseosolibacter. The sequence goes on from CBFGXV010000061.1 coordinate 640, forward strand.
GAACAAGCTAAGGGTAGCGCTGATCGGCTGCAAGGGCATGGGAATGTATAACCTGACCGATCACCTCAAACAACCAGGCGTTGAATGCGCAGCGCTGTGCGACGTCGACAACAACATCTTGCAGGAGCGCGCGAAAACCATTCAGGAGCTCACCGGAAAAACTCCCGCGCTGTACAAAGACTATCGTCAGGTGATCGACGACAGGAACATAGACGTAGTGATCATCGGGACACCCGATCACTGGCATTGCCTGCCCGCGGTCCACGCCTGTGAGGCCGGCAAGGATGTGTATGTAGAAAAGCCGCTGGCAAATTCCATCGCTGAATGCCAGGTGATGTTGCGGGCTGCGCGGAAACACAAACGCATTGTTCAGGTAGGCCAGCAACAGCGCAGTGGCCAGCACTGGCAGGATGTAGTGTCCATGGTTCAATCAGGCCAGCTGGGCACTATCCGGAAAATAAAAACATGGGGGTACTTCGCCTACGGAAAGGGCAGCCCGAAAGTACCGGATTCTGCCCCGCCCGCAGGAGTTGACTACAACACATGGCTTGGCCCGTCACCTGAGCATGCTTTCAACAAGAATCGCTTTCACGGAAGCTGGAGACATTTCTGGGACCACGGTGGTGGATTACTCACTGACTGGGGAGTACACCTCCTCGACATTCCCCTCTGGGCGATGAAGGTAAAATTTCCACGATCCGTAAGCGCATCGGGAGGGATATACGCTTATCCGGATAATGCCATCGAAACACCGGATACCCTCAATGTCCTTTATGACTACGGCGATTTCACGCTGGAATGGGACCATGCCGGCGGGTTGTCAAAAGGAATTTACGGTCGCAACTACGGTGTGGCCTTTATCGGGAATAACGGAACACTGGTGGCGAACCGCGAAGGCTGGGAGGTGATCGCAGAGTCGGAAAATAATACCGACAAGATGAATCACGTTCCGCTTCAGGCGCCGGACAATGCCGCGCATGAAAAACATGTCCAGAATTTTATTGAAAGTGTAAAATCGAGGAAAAGTCCTATCTGCGAAATTGAAGAGGGACACAACGTGGCGCTGGTCGCCCACATGGGAAACATCGCTTACCGCACAGGAAACAAATTGCATTGGGATGAAGTCCATGGCAGGTTCCGGGATGACAGACAGGCTAATGATCTTCTCAAACCATCGTACCGGTCGCCCTGGAAGTTTCCCCAGGCAGGCTAAGGATTACCCAAGCTCAGGACATCAGATACTTTCTGAAGACAAGGATGCCGATGATCACGGCAATCACCGATACGAACAAGACTGCGCCCGCAGCGATGTCCTTGACTTTTCCTGCGAGCGGATCATACTGACGCGTCACAAGGTCGACGAGATTTTCCGCCGCGCTGTTCATCATCTCAAGGCCGATGACCAGCGCGATGGTAAATAAGATGATACACCATTCAATCGAAGTGATCCGGAAATAAAATCCAGCCCCCACGACAATTGCCGCGATCGTGACCTGCACTTTGAGATTGCGCTGGTCGCGCAGCGATACCACGATCCCTTTAATCGCGTACGAGAAGCTCTTCAGAAATTTGTTTAATGAATCAGCCATCAATGAAGATTATCGATTTCCTGCTGTGTCCGGAAGTTTGAAAGTGGTCAGTTCGCGGACAGCCCCCGCAAGTAGTGTATTTTTTTCCGGACCATTAAAGCCCGCGTAGTTTTTACTTTCGGTCAACGCCAGGGCGAGGTTGAACTCGCGCTGAGACATCGAGTACGCGATCCCTCCCCTCTTTAATAGTTCTGCGAGGTACTCCTGTTCCGTCTGACCCGGCGTTGGAATAAATACAGCCTTCTTACCTAAGGCCATCAGATCCATCACGGTACTGTAACCGCTGCGGGCGATGATGAGCGCAGCGGATTCTATGTGCTCCTGCATTTCCTCAGACGCCAGAAAATTCACCACTTCCCCATCATTTGGGGATTCTGCCGAAGGCAATCCTCTGACAAGCCTGAACCGTAAGTTTGACGATCTTAACTGTGGAAGTAATTGTCGTTCCAGTTCCGACCTTTGAGGTTCAGGTCCCGACATAACCGCCAGCACGTCGTATTTTACAACGGACTCCACCCCACGCTTCACAAACCGCGACAGCCAACCAATGTACCGTACTTGTGTTCGCAGCCGCATCTTGCCAAAACTGATGAGCTCGCCTGCAAGAGAATTGCCCTCGGGAAAATCCGGGATCCAGCAAAAATGGAAACGATTGATCAGGTATTCGCTCGACTTTCTCACCAGCGCACTGAGGAACCCGAACCGCTTCGGCATCAGGATATTGCTTTGATGCGTAATAAATACCGACGGTACAAACTGCGCCCAGCATCCATAACGGTTATCAGAGATCACCAGATCTATCCGATGCAAGCGGACAATCTTTTCAACAGCGCGATGTTCTGAAAGAATTACGCGAACGAAACGCGGCAGTTGGGTGGCCATCGCCATCACCATCGATCCCCGCAACGGATACCGGGGATTGTAACCGGGGATCTCGAAGTAATGAATACCCGGGAATTCTTTTCGCAAGAGCCTGAGCGAATCTCCACTGCCTGCCACAAGCACCTCGCAACCTTGTGCCTGCAATTCCCGGATGATCGGGATGCACCTGGTGGCGTGGCCCAGGCCCCAGTCAAGTGGCGCTAACAGTACGCGTTTCATTCGCTGAATTTAATCCGCAGATTTTTTTCACGATAAACATTATCAAAGTCCTTCAAACGCTAATTATTGGAGGGGCACGCCTTTAAAGTTGAAGCCAAGTCCGCCGAAATGATCGATCAGTCGCGGAAGCGTATACTCCATGTTGCGTTGTGCCTTGTAGCTGTCGTGGAAGACAACGATAGAACCGGGCCTGCATGCCTTAATGGTCCGCCTGAGACATTGCTCCGGCGACAGTCGTTTGTCATAGTCCTGCGACAGGACATCCCACATGACGATACGCAGATCATTGAGATCTTTTATCTGTTTTGCGGTGATGCGTCCGTAAGGTGGCCGGAATAGTCGTGTTGACACCGCGAGCCCACCCTCCTGGGCCACCCCATCGAAAGCGCGCACATTCGATATGTATTGCGATGAAGGAACCGACCAGCCATTCACATGGTTCAGCGTGTGATTTCCAACGGTATGGCCATGCGCCGTAATCTGCGAAAAGATCTGCGGATGTTTCCGGATATTATCCCCGATACAAAAAAAAGTAACAGGAATGGAAGCGCGACGCGCCTGATCCAGCACGAATTCCGTCGGGCCGGTGACGGGTCCGTCGTCAAAGGTCAGGTAAAGATCTTTTTCGTCACCGCTCATTCTCCAGACGAGGGACGGATAAAGCCAGCGCAGGATCGACGGGGTCCGGTGCGGGATCATCCTACCCTGCAGGAAAGAATAGTAATATCGTCATGATAACCTTTCTTGCCCTTGAAATTATCCAGGGAGACAATGATATCCTGGTGTATGGTCTTCAGGTCCTTCGTGTACGTGTGATCCATGCCGAAATAATCCATGATCTTTTCCACGCCGTACTCTTCTCCCGCCTCGTTCACTGTTTCAGTCAGGCCATCGGTATAACAGAATAGCAGGAAGTCGTCAAGCCCCGTAATAAAGCCTTCATTCAAAAATGGCAGCGGGTGCATTGCGCCCAGCACGGTGGACCCATCCTCCAGCAAGCGCAATCCGGAGCGTTTGTCCCACAGGATGGGTGGGTTATGACCAGCGTTGACATAGACCATCGTCTTAAGTCTTACATCGTAGATGGCCGCAAAACACGTAATGAACTTTTCGCCTTTTGTGTTTTCGAGTACCTGAAAGTTCAGCGCTTCAATGATATCAGTCAGGTTGGGGGTCTGCCGCAGAAGCGTACGCAAAGAAGCCTGAAAGTTCGACATCATAAGCGCCGCTGCGATGCCTTTTCCACTGACATCCGCGATACAGATCAGAAACTGATTCTTGTTGATGGGGATATAGTCGTAGTAATCACCCCCCACGATATCGTGCGGAAGATAGCTCGCCTCCACTTTGAGCAGTTCCGTATTTGGCAGCGTTTCAGGAAACAGAAACTGCTGAACATCACTTGCGATCTCAAGTTCTTTGCGGAAAGCTTCCTGCGCGAGTTGTTTGTTGGCCAGTTTTTTATTTTCGATGGCAACAATGATGATGTTGCTCAGGGCCTGAATGAACCTGATCCCATCCTCGTGGACGTAGCCCCGTTCATCCGTGTCGAGCCCTCCGACAAATACCAGTGCAAGCGTAGTGGTTTTATGCGTGACAGGAACAACGATGTCGAATTCGGTAAACTCGCAATGGACAAATTCCCGAAGGTGCGTTATATCCTGGATGGTTTTGAAAGCCGGAAGAAGCTTCACAGACTGAAACTGGTGTTCTGTGCCGAAGCTCGCCTTGCAGTTCCATTCGTCATCGAGGACAAACAGGGCCAGCTTTTTTATCTTGAGATTTGACCGGAGGGTAAAGTTGTAAATCTTGTAAAGGGAGGCCGCCGGCAAATTGCTGTTAATAGCCTGTGTGATCTCCAAAAGAGCGTTGAGCTCGAGCTGTTTGATTTCGACTTGTTTCCTTAGGTCTTCCTGAGTCATAATTCGCACAAGCAAAGGTAGGAATTAAATAAATCATCGGGTTCAAAAGAAAGGGTCAACGGTGTACCTTGCTGAAAGCCAGTGACAAACGGTCTTTTACGGTTTAAAGATACGGTGTTTCCATTCAAAGGGACGGAAAAAGGATGCCACGCCGATGCCGATGACGTAAAATGGATAGATCACCTGGAGGCTGAAGAATGTGAGCCATTTCCAGCGGATTCTGAGGAAGCGGCAAACCTGCAGCAAAAAAGCTGCTTCCAGGATTATTTTAATGGCGATGTAGAACAGCGATTGCAGGATGAAGGGGGTAAAGATCAAAAACCAGTTGGCGATAAAGGCGACCTGGAAAAGTATAACCAGGACTGCCACCGCCTGAGAGAACCGCGACGTATTATAGCGCCATTTCGATGCCCAGCGCACCCGTTGGTTGATAAAGGCGTGCCTGTCTGGCTGGACCGTGGTTGTGACTACCGCGTCGGGGCTGCCCATAAACCTGATCCCATCGGGATAGCGCTTATGGATCTTGTGCATGAGAAATTCGTCATCGCCAGAAGGGACGTTGATGTTTCCGTCGTAGCCTTTTACTTCCGAGAATACCTTTTTCCTGAAGGCCATGTTCGCGCCGTTGCACATCGTAGGCATGCCCATTGCGGCAGTCGCCGCGCCCGAACCAATGAGACTGGCGAACTCCATCTTTTGCAGCATATTGAAAAAAGAATCCGTCCCTGACATCCGGACGCCCCCGAAGGCCATCATCACCTCCTGGTCCATGAATTGGTTGCGTATCTGTTTCAGCCAATCCTCTGATAGCGAACAGTCCGCATCCGTCGTGACAACAACAGGTCCTCTCGCCGCCCTAACGCCAGCGGTGATGGCGGCCTTCTTTCCTTTGCCCTTGCTGTGTATTACATGGATATTCTTGAGCTGGCTCTGGCTTACCGCCCACAGCGTTTCATCCTCGGAGTCATCATTTACAACGATCACCTCAAAGTTCCTGTACTCCTGCCGGGAAAGGTCATTCAGGAGACTACCGATGTTAAACTCTTCATTGCGGACCGGTACAACAACCGAGATCATGAACTCTTTTGGCGGAACGTTCGGGGCGGCGACGGTCATCGCTTTCTTCCAGCCCGCCAGCAAGATGACCATGAACAGAAAATAAACGAGAAAAATAACTGTTAACACCGCCATCAATGTGATTTCGATAATTTATAAACGCTGCCTATCTTGTGACCGTGGGAAAAGTAGTGAAAGAAAAAATCATCCTTGGTCTTGATCCGGGCACAAACATAATGGGCTACGGTATAATTTGCATCAAGGGGTCCACCATAAGTTTGCTTCAATATGGGGTAATTCACCTGAACAAATATGTGGGGCATGAGCTTAAATTAAAGAAGATCTTCGAAAGAGTGTTATCCCTGGTTGACGAATATAAGCCCGATGAAGTGGCTCTGGAAGCTCCGTTTTTCGGTAAAAATGTTCAATCGATGTTAAAACTGGGCCGGGCGCAGGGTGTTGCGATGTCCGCGGCGCTTTCCCGGGAGATCCCCATTGTCGAATACGCCCCGAAGAAAGTAAAACAGTCCGTTACCGGCAATGGCAACGCGTCCAAAGAGCAGGTTGCCCGGATGCTCATGACACTGCTGACAATCCGCGAGCTTCCGAAACTGCTCGACGCAACTGATGCACTGGCGGTAGCCGTGTGTCACTATTACCAGCAAAGGACGCCAAAAAACAAGGCCAGGTCGTGGGAGTCCTTCCTGAAAGAAAATCCCCGGCGGGTGAAAGTTCTGCCGAAGTAAGTTGGGTCACCAACTACGACCGGGTGCTGGCAGGCGCGAGTTTGACAAGCGCAGCCACGATCCGCTCTGCCGTCCGCCCGTCCCACAGCTCGGGAATTCTGCCGCGCTTCCATTTCCCGGCGTTGATGTCCCCCAGCGATCGGATGAGCTTATCAAAATCATCGCCGATGAGTTCATTAGTGCCCTCCGTTACAGTCTCGGGCCTTTCGGTATTCGAACGCAGGGTGATACATGGAACTTCGAGTACAGTGGTTTCTTCCTGAACACCTCCTGAGTCGGTGATGACAGCTTTCGCGTTCCGGATGAGGTATACAAACTGAAAATAGCTCAGGGGTTCAATGGCCTTCACCGATTCGAAACGGGGGGCTATCTGGTCAAAGTTCTTTTTCGTTCGCGGATGCACAGGGAAAATGACAACACTGCCTTGCGCACCTGCTTCGATCACCTTCAATATTGCTTCAAGCTTACTTTTCTCATCGACGTTCGAAGGCCTGTGTAGTGTCAGAACAAAATAATTTCCCTTCTGCAGTTCAAGCGTCTTCCATATATCCGGGGCAGTAAGCTTGTCAAGGCTGTACCTGAGGGAATCGATCATGGTATTCCCCACAAAAAAAATGCGGTTATCGCCGATGCCTGTGCGGCGAAGATTTTCATTGGCGATCTTGCTGGTGGTGAAGAAGTAGTCTGCGAGTGAATCCGTCACGATGCGGTTTATTTCTTCCGGCATGGTCATATCAAAGGAGCGGATACCACCTTCAACGTGGGCTACACGCGTATTGAGTTTCTTGGCTACGATGGTACAGGCCATTGTGGAAGTGACATCTCCTACTACAATAACAACGTCAGCAGGATTCGCGAGCAGTTCTTTTTCGAATTCAACCATGATGCGGGCCGTCTGTTCAGCCTGTGTTCCCGATCCTGCCCCGAGGTTGATATGCGGCTCAGGCAGCTCGAGCTCCTCGAAAAAGATCTTGCTGAGATTCTTGTCGTAATGCTGGCCAGTGTGTACGAGTCGATATGTTATCTGCGATGGATGTGCTTTGTTGTGAACGGAAATTGCCCTGATAATCGGCGCGATCTTCATGAAATTCGGTCTCGCACCGGCAATGATGGTTATCTTCACGCGTTTTAAGATTTTAATCGCAAAATTCCCTTTCTTTGCCGAAAATCAAAGGAAGAACCCATATGAATTTAGGCATGGTCCTCAACGCACCTTATCCGGCGGATATGCGCGTGAAAAAGGAAACTGATGCATTGGTGCGGGCGGGTATCCGGGTTCATCTTCTCTGTCTACGCAAAGATGGCCAGGCGTATGAGGAAGAATTAGACGGGATCTACATCACAAGGATCGACGCCGGAAAGAACAATCGGCAGCTCGCTATCCGAGATGTGATCATGTCTGTCACGTTCAGGCATCCTGAATTCATGAAGGCTATCCCCTCTTGGGTGCGCAAGAACAACATCACTGTTATTCACGTGCATGATCTCCCGCTGGCAGGAACGGCGCTTGCACTGAAAAACAAATACGGACTAAAGGTTGTTGTTGACTTGCATGAGAACTACCCGGAGGCATTGCGCACGTGGTTTGAGTGGAAGAAAGGATTCCTCGTCAGATTAAAAAATTCCATCTTCATGAGTCCGGGCCGCTGGACGCGTCATGAACGCACGGCCGTAAAGCAAGCCGACCACGTGATCGCTGTCGTCGATGAAATGAAA
>CBFGXV010000062.1:0-8739 GCA_965652755.1 uncultured Chryseosolibacter sp.
CTCACCCTGCGTTCGGACCGGATCCTGCGGCACAAGCTCGGAACAGATCCGGCCAACGATATACTTGTTTATACCGAAAAGGATGAAACATTTTCCACCGGCATCACGAAAACAAAGTCGAAAAAATTTCTCGTGATATATTCTGCAAGCACCCTCACGAACGATTATCAGATCCTCGATGCAAATCAACCGGAGGGAAATTTCCGGCGTTTTAGTCCACGCGAGCGTGGCATCGAATACTCCATCACCCATTTCAAGGACCGCTTTTATGTCGTAACCAACCTCGATGCGCCAAATTTCAGGCTGATGGAAACACCGGACACAAAAACCGAACGGACACACTGGAAAGAAAAGATCCCCAACAGAAAAGACACATTGCTTGAAGGAATGGAGATCTTCAGCAACTACATGGTGCTGAGTGAACGCGCCCAGGCAAATACCCTGATGCGGATAATCGACCAGAAAAACGGAAAAAAACATTACGTTGAAGCGGAAGAGGATGCATACACGGTATCGCCTTCGGTTAATGTCGATTTTAATACAGAATGGCTGCGTTACGAATACTCCTCTCTGACAACTCCCAACTCGACTTTCGATTACAATATGCGAACGGGCGAAAAGAACCTGTTAAAAGAACAGGAGGTATTGGGTGGCTACAACAAAGAGGATTACCAGACGGAACGACTGTGGGCTACTGGCCGTGACGGTGTAAACATCCCGATTTCAATCGTTTATAAGAAAGGTATAAAGAAAGACGGAAAGAACCCGACACTACTGTATGGCTATGGGTCGTATGGATACAGTACGGATCCCTACTTCTCGGCCACGCGGCTGAGTTTGATCGATCGCGGATTTATCTATGCCATCGCCCACATCCGCGGCGGACAGGAACTGGGGAGGCAATGGTACGAGGATGGAAAAATGTTCAAGAAGAAAAACACCTTCACCGATTTCATCGACTGCGGTCATTTCCTGATCGCAGAGGGCTATACAACCTCCGACAACCTCTTCGCGATGGGCGGCAGCGCCGGGGGTTTGCTGATGGGAGCCGTGGTAAATATGGAGCCGCAATTATTTAAAGGAGTGATCGCCAAGGTTCCCTTTGTCGACGTTGTGACAACCATGCTGGACGATAACATCCCGCTCACAACAAGTGAGTTTGACGAGTGGGGGAATCCGGATAACCTGGAGTCTTACATGTACATGCTGGAGTATTCACCGTATGATCAGGTCAAGGCTCAGGCTTACCCGCACATGCTAGTAACCACAGGACTGCACGATTCACAGGTGCAATACTGGGAGCCGGCCAAATGGGTGGCCAAGCTCCGCGAAATGAAAACGGATGAGAACACGCTTCTGCTTCGTACAGATATGGAAACAGGTCACGGTGGGGCTAGTGGCCGCTTCCGTGTGTATAAGGATATCGCCCAGGAATATGCATTCCTCCTTGACCTTGCGGGAAAAACAGCTGACGCCGGGTCCAGGTAACCGATCTCGCACTGTAGCCTTCATCCTGCCCAGCCGGTCACTGCGCGGCATGCCCTTTTTAAGATTTGCATGCATGGAGCAGATGCGATCAAGAACAACAGCCGGTATATTTCTTTTGCTGCTGGTATTCGCCTGCAACGAAGATAGCGAGATCACTTCGGGCATCAATGGAAAATGGCAGGGGAAACTGGCTGAGATCCAGGTGAAACCTTTCGGCCTTCCGCTGCCGATATCGCGGGACGATCCCTCTTTTGCAACACGAATCGATTTTAATGATAACGGTGGGATGGTGGTATGGGATGGATCGGATCCGATAGAAGGAACTTACAAAGTAGAGGGCAACGAACTGACAACAGATATCGATTACACGATAGAAGACATCAGCCTGTCCGGCACTTACATCATTGAAACGCTAACGGCAACGCAGCTGGTCGTTCATTTGGAAAGAGACGAAACCATCGCTGACCCGGATGGCGGACCTTCAATCTCCGGCGAGATCAAGGTAACCTTGCATTTCAACCGCCTCTAATGGCGCGCTAAGATCGCTTCGTTGATTTGCTTGATGAGCGCCGGACCCTCGTAGATAAAACCAGTGTACACTTGCACGAGATCCGCTCCTGCGTCAAGCTTCTCCAAAGCATCCTTTGCAGACATGATGCCGCCAACCCCGATGATGGGATAGTCCGCTCCAAGTTTTTGCCTGAGATACCGGATCATGCCCGTCGATTTAGCCGTCAGCGGTTTTCCGCTCAGACCTCCTGCGCCAATTCTGTTCAGCTTATCGGCGCCGGTATTAAGTCCATCGCGGGAGATGGTCGTGTTCGTGGCAATAACTCCATCGATACCAGTCGACCTTAAAATTTCAACGATGTCATCCAGCTGGCCGGTGGTCAGATCCGGGGCGATCTTTAAGAGTATGGGCTTGATACGCGGTTTTGTGAGACTGAGCTCTTTTACCGTTTTGAGCAAACGTTCAAGAGGTTCTCTTTCCTGGAGTTCTCTTAAACCCGGAGTGTTAGGCGAACTGACATTTACAACAAAATAATCCACGTGCTCGTACAGCCCATTGAAACATTTAACATAATCGGAATGCGCAGACTCATTAGGAGTCGATTTATTCTTTCCGATATTCCCTCCAACAAGAACCTGGGACTTCCTGTCCTTAAGGCGCGCAGCAGCTGCCAGAACACCTTCATTATTAAATCCCATGCGGTTGATCAGCGCCTGATCTGCGGGAAGCCTGAACAACCTCGGCTTATCATTGCCGGGTTGTGCTTTTGGAGTCAGCGTGCCAATCTCGATAAAGCCAAAGCCCAGCGACGCCAGCGCATCAATAAGCTTTGCGTCTTTATCAAATCCGGCGGCGAGGCCAACGGGGTTTCTGAAAGTCAAACCAAAAAGTTTTTTCTCGAGACGTGCGTCTTTTGTCTGATAAACGGATCGTAGAAAACCTTTCAATCCGGGAAGGCGAAGCATGCCAAAAACAATGGCATGTATCCTTTCAGGATCAACCATGAACAGCAAAGGCCGGATCAACTTGTACATAAGCGGGCAAAGATAAATTAACCGGCCGAGTTTATGGAAGCGTTCTTCTTTTTAAATGGTTTTTTTCTATTTTTGGCAGCGTAAACAACCTACAACTTGTTGACTTAAACTAAAATTCATGAAAAACTTTCCAAAACTTCTGTGTGTAATTGTCATGGTGTTCTCCGCTGCTTTTGCTTCAGCGCAGGCCCGTTATGACAAAGGTGATCTATTGTTGAATGCTGGTATCGGTCTCGGCTACTATTACGCCGGTGGTGTGCCTTTGCTGGTATCCGGAGAATGGGCGGTGAATGATGTTATCACGGTTGGGCCTTATCTCGGATATACCTCATACAGCTATAACTGGGGCTTCGGTGGAAGATGGAGATACACTTTCATCGATATTGGTGTACGCGGTTCTTACCATTTCAGCGAACTATTCGAGATCAGGAATGAAAAAGTTGACGTTTATGGCGGTGCTTTCCTCGGCTTCCTTATCTCCAGCTACTCGGGCGATGACTTCAATGGTTACAATGACCCCTATAGTGGTGGTTTAAGACTTGGTATCCATGCCGGTGCACGTTATTTCTTCTCGGAGAAGGTTGCTGGCTACGGAGAGCTCGGCTATGGTATCGCGCCGTTGTCTCTTGGCTTGACTTTTAAATTATAAATAGCCCAAAAGCAGCGGCTGTCACGCCAAAGCGTTGAGAACCCGTCGGCTATTCCGACGGGTTCTTTTTTTTCGGCATAACCTTTTAGGCTCTTATGAAAAATATAAGGTTATGGGAAAAAGAATTTTTACCACCGTGTTTTCATTGGTGCTCATACTCTCGGCTCACGCGCAGGTTCGGGTTGCACCATTTCTGGCTTACGGAGATGAACTTGGTTTGTGGGGACTGGGCGCGTATGCGGAAATGGTCGTGAACGACAGAGTAAGCATCAGCACTAACTTCACGCAATATTTTCCGGAGGATTTCGACAACCTTCCCCGCCGCACCGTCTGGGAATTGAATGCGAACGTAAATTACTATGTCATTCGGGGAGATGTCGGATACCTTTACGGTCTGGCGGGCGCCAACTTTACAAATATCCGCATACGCACGCGAACAGCGACGGCAGATGAAGTTGCCACTGATGGGAATGTCGGCCTTAATGTCGGGATTGGTACGATGGTCAGGATCAACGACCTGTTGCTGCCGTTCGTGGAAGCCAAATATACTGTCGGTGGCTACAGTCAGCTGGGAGTTATCTTTGGGGTCAAGTTTCAGCTGGGAGAAGGCACCCTTTCGGAGGATTATTAACTTAACTCCGCGGGTGGAATTCCTGGATCACTTGTCGTAGATAATCGCGATCCAGGTGCGTATATATCTCCGTTGTGGTGATTGATTCATGCCCGAGCATTTCCTGCACGGCTCTCAGGTCCGCGCCTCCCTCAATAAGATGCGTGGCAAAACTGTGCCTGAAAGTGTGCGGGCTGATCGACTTCTTCAGACCAATAACCTGTCCAAGATTTTTGATGATGGTGAACACCATAACCCTTGTCAGCTTTTTCCCGTTTCGGTTCAAAAAAACAAAAGATTCATAACCTTTGGCAGGAGGCTTGTGAGGACTCTTGCCTCGTACCTCTTTAAGGTATATGTCAAGATATTTAAGGGCGGCTCTGCCGATCGGCACCAGGCGTTCCTTGTTTCCTTTCCCGGTGACACGCAGGAAACCGCTGTCGCGATAGATGTTGTTCATCTGCAGATCCACCAATTCAGAAACGCGCAGCCCTGAGCTGTATAATACTTCCAGCATCGCGCGATTGCGCGCACCTTCGGATGTGGAAACGTTGATCGCGTCCAGCAACTTTTCTATTTCGTGAAAACTTAACGTATCGGGAAGTTTTCTTCCAAGCCTGGGGCCTTCAATGAGCGCCGTCGGATCTTTTTCAATCGACCCCTCGAAGACGAGGTACTTGTAGAAACTTTTCAAACCCGATAGTATACGGGCCTGACTGTGCGCGCTCATTCCTAATTCGGTAATGTATCCCAGGAACTCCGAAAGGTGTTTTGCTGTAACATTTTCGGGAAGCAGATCTTTGTGCGTGATCTCCATGAACTGCCTGAGCTTTTCTATATCAGCAACATAACCTCCCACCGAGTTATCAGACAGGGAGCGCTCAAGTTTGAGGTAATGACCAAATTCGCGGATCCGTTTCTCCCACATGCGAACAAAGATAACGAATGAAGTTCATCTTCGTCGTGCCGGATATGACGCCGCCAGGCGTCCGACCTTACCAATGTATCACGGAGTATCGTCCTTGTTCCTTTTAAACATCTTAAACCGCTTAAACCTTTCGCACCTTATTTATATCTTTCGGCCATGAAATTCCTGATCGTTAACGGACCAAATCTGAACCTGCTTGGCAAACGGGAGCCTTCAATTTATGGAGACCAGTCGTTCGAAGCTTTTTTCGAAACGCTCATGAAACGTTTTCCGGATGCCGACCTTCACTATTATCAGTCCAATGTCGAAGGCGAGATCATTAATAAATTGCACGAGACAGGCTTTACGTTTGATGGCATCATTCTTAACGCCGGAGCATACACGCACACGTCGGTTGCGATACACGATGCCATTGGCGCCATTACGACGCCAGTGGTCGAAGTCCACATTTCAAATGTTTACAATCGGGAAGAATTCAGGCACAAGAGCCTGATCACCTCGAAGTGCATCGGCCTGCTAACCGGATTCGGTATGGAGGGTTACGCTATGGCGTTGTCTTTCCTTCTGAGCCGGAAGAAGTGATTGGAAAACAATCTTGTTGCCGGAGTATTCCGGTGCCGGCACGGCCGTAAGTTCAACGTATACAACCGATAATAGCATGATCTCTTTCTATCCAGGGCCTTCAAGAGTACACGACGAGATTCCGGAGTACGTAAAAGAAGCTTACAAAAAGGGCATTCTGAGTATCAATCATCGCAGCGAGGCTTTTATGAAGTTGTCTGAAAGAACGATCACGCTTCTCAAGAGCAAGCTGGAAATACCGGAGGATTACACTGTTCTTTACACGACATCTGCAACCGAATGCTGGGAGATCATCGCGCAATCGGTCATCCAAAAATCAAGTTTCCACTTTTTTAACGGTGCCTTCGGGAAAAAATGGTTTGAATACACGCAACGCCTTCGCGCCGGCGCAAAAGCATTTCCTTTTAGCCACGACGAGCTCATAGACGTGAAACGGCTGACGCGACCAAAAAAGGAAGGGGTGATATGTCTGACGCAGAATGAGACATCCAACGGCACACAGATTCATATGGAGACGATGAACGCGATCAGAGAGCGTTATCCGGATTACCTCATCGCCGTCGATGCAACCTCCAGCATGGGTGGCGTCTACCTCAATTTCAAGAGCGCAGACATCTGGTATGCTTCAGTGCAAAAGTGCTTCGGCCTTCCCGCCGGATTGGGAATTATGATACTCTCGCCTGCGGCCGTCAGCAAAGTGAAACAAGCCGGCGAAAACAAACACTACAACAGCCTCGGATTTATGTTGGAGATGATCGAGAAATGGCAAACACCTTTCACCCCGAATGTTCTCAACATATTCCTGCTGAATCGTGTCATGGAAGCATCAAAGCCTGTCCGGGAAGTTCATGCCAAGACAGAGGATCGCTTCCATCGGTGGGTAAATTTCTTTGACGACAAACAATCGCTTAAGCACCTGGTCTCCAATGAGGAAGCGAGGTCATTTACAGTAGTGCCCGTGACGGCCGACGAAGATCTGGTGAATACCATCAAGTCCAGAGCCAGGAAGAATGGTATTCTGTTGGGGGAAGGCTACGGCGATTTGAAAGCCACGACATTCCGGATAGCGAATTTTCCCGCAATCAAGAAGAAGGAGATCAATACCTTGATGGATTTTCTTTCCGGTTATGCGTAATCGCGTTCAGCAACCGCATAGACGATCAGGATACATTACAACCCGAATTGCATGTTTGATTTAAAAGAAATTTTTTCAGTAACGCTCATTCTTTTTTCTGTCATCGACATTCTCGGCTCCATCCCATTTATTATCCTCATACGCCGGCGGGAAGGGCGGATTGAAGCCGGGAAAGCGACTGTGATATCAGCGGTGCTCATGATTGCTTTCATGTACCTGGGAACGTCCATCCTGCAACTGTTCGGACTGGACGTTGCATCTTTCGCGGTTGCAGGCGCCATCGTGATCTTTATCGTTGCCATGGAAATGATACTGGGGATCACGCTGATCAAGGATGATCCGAACTCGAGGGGTTCAGGTTCCATCGTACCCCTCGCCTTTCCGTTAATTGCCGGCGCGGGCACGCTCACCACCATTCTTTCGTTGCGTGCAGTTTACCAGGAGGTAAATATCCTTATCGGGATCGTCCTGAATGTTGTGATCGTCTATTGGGTTTTGCGTTCGAGTTCGTGGCTTGAGCGCGTCATCGGCGAATCCGGATTTTCGGTTCTGCGCAGGGTATTTGGTGTGATCCTGCTGGCGATAGCCGTGAAAATTTTCAAAACCTATGTCTTTCCTCAATGATCCGAATTTATACTGACGGTGCAGCGCAGGGCAACCCGGGGCCTGGCGGCTACGGGGTGATCCTGAAATACGGCGAGCACGTAAAAGAGATATCGCAGGGATTTCGTCTTACTACTAATAACCGGATGGAGCTGCTTGCTGTTATCACCGGGCTTGAAGCGATCAAAAGAGAAGGTATTCCTGTGAGCATTTACTCAGACTCGGAATACGTGATCAAGGCCGTTGAACAAGGCTGGCTGTGGAACTGGGAGAAAAAGGATTTCGCAAAGAAGAAGAACGCCGACCTCTGGAGGCGTTACATCCCGCTGCACAAGAAATACAAACCAAAGTTTTACTGGGTGAGGGGCCATGCCGGTCATGTTGAGAATGAACGGTGTGATTACCTGGCAGTGAAGGCAGCCAAGAGTCCCGGTTTGCTGATCGATCGCGAATATGAAGATAACCGCGAAGCCTGATGGATGCTTTACAACGGGACATACTTCAGCAATTGCCTCGAGCTTCTGATCAATTGTCCCCAACAAGCCTTCAGCCTCTAATCAATCGCCTCCGGCTTTAGCTGGAAGGATAAAGATCATCCAAATAATTCCGGGCTTTAGCCCAATGAGAAGACCATCCTCTCAATGCATGCCAGCGTCGTCTGCAAATGCATGTCTGATCAAAGTTTATAACAAACGATCTCGGACCCATTAGGCCGGTAGTACACGAAATTATAGATCTGGTCTACATCGTATTCCGGTTCGCGATCGTTCTTGATATCCACCGCGCTGGCAACCTCGCCATTCGACTTGTTTACCTGAACAAGCTGATTTCCTTTTTTCTCCTGCGTGGTCATCATCATGACGAAAGCCGGAGTATTCATCGATGCCTTGAACCTTGCATTGAAGGCTTTCATCGCCTGCGCCGAATAGGCAAAACCCGCATGGCCCAGTTCACCGAAACCTCGCGACAACTCCTGCCCTACTGCTTTCCCGGCAGGGTCGGAAGTCTTCTGAGAAGCATCTGAAAAAGCAGACGAGTATGCCGACGCGGCAGCTCCGATGTATGCAGCCCTCACTGCCTGCGCAGCAAGAAGAGCACGCACGAGCGCCGGCTGCCGCGGCGCGGGGTAATACTTATAGTATTTCAACAAGCCGTCGAAACCGATCTTCATCACGTTCTGATCCGACGACAACACCAGG